>NZ_JBHHMI010000017.1:0-95604 GCF_042136365.1 Paenibacillus enshidis
CCTGTCCGGAGCGGAAGGAACGATGTGGCAGAAGTTGCTGTACATGGCCGTGGCGATTCCGGCGATCCCTTACCGCCGACTGATTGCACGCCAACCGGTGCAGCCTCTTGCGGCTGCGGCCTAATTGCAGTACTTGAACGAGGAAAGGTGAGCATAAGGTACGTCGCTTGATCGGTGTGGGTTAGCATGAACGAGGACATCGGAAAAATTCGAGTTCAAGCGGCAACGAGGACCCAGGCCTTTTTATATTTCCGGTGCCTTGCTCCGCTCCCTACTTCTTTCGGTCGGTTTCACATCACCTAAATGCTCTGCTTTCTCCAAAGAACGTCTCATGACCTCGAACCGATCTGCTTCTCCATAAGGCACGATCCAAAAAATAATAGATCCATTCGATGGTTCTGAATCGCGTAACAACAGGTATTTTCGTGCCTCATTTTGATCCGTTATTTACTTTAACGTGCCTAAAGTATATTTTCGGTTCCTGTTTTTCTGTACCTGATCCAACGGGATAATCGTGCAAGGCTCCTGAAAAGCGAGTATCACATGTCTTGCCACGATCGGCTGGCGGCTTGACTGTCCAGCACTAGAAGGGGATTCGAATTTCTCAGAACCCAGTAGCTACAAAGATTTAAGTGGATTTGGGCTCTGCGAAAGTTGAGTTAATGCGAAATTTGCGGGATAAGAGAAAAAAATACAGCGGCAGTCACGGACATTTATTTCTCGTCCGTGACTGCCGCTGCTTCGATTTTGGCGGTTATTGTTTTAACCACGTATTTGCCAGGAGCATGGCCCCTTTGGCCGCATTCGTCTCTGCCAGAGCGTTCAGCATGACGAAATCATGAATGATATGTTGGAAGCGGGCAGAGGTTACGGGTACACCGGCTTCAAGAAGCTTGTGCGCGTATGCCTCTCCTTCATCCCGTAAAACATCCGCTTCAGCGGTAATAATCAAGGCTTGTGGCAATCCTTCCAGTTGTTCCTTGGATGCTCTTAATGGAGAAGCCGTGATCTGATTGCGTTCAGCGGCATCGGTTGTATATTGGTCCCAAAACCACTGCATTCCATCCCTGCGCAGAAAATATCCTGTTTGAAACTGGTGGTAGGATTCCGTATCAAAGGCAGCATCGGTTACCGGGTAAAAGAGCAACTGTTTATGTATAACAGGCCCTTTGCGTTCCTTGACAAGCAAGGTAATGGCCGCAGCCATATTTCCGCCCACACTGTCGCCGGCGATATAAAGGCGGTTCAAGTCAAAACCTTCATTCTTGGCATTAAACTCAATCCATTGCAATACAGTATAGATCTCTTCAATAGCCGTAGGATATTTGGCTTCCGGTGACAGACTATAGTCCGGAAAGACAACAGCAGCTTCAGAGCCTGTGGCGAGCTCACGGACAAGCCGGTCATGTGTATGAGCATTGCCAAAAACCCAGCCCGCTCCATGGATGTATAGAATGACTGGCAGATCCCCGGTTGCGTTCACGGGACGAAGAATGCGTACAGGCACGCTGCCAGTCGGTCCGCCTTCAACCTTGATATCCTGGATATCCGCCGGTTGTTTAAATACATCACCGGATTGGACTTCATTCACAGCTTTACGACCTTCCTCTGGACCAAGGTCAAAGAGATAAGGAGGATTCGCAGTGTCTTCAACAAATTTCTGGGCAGCCGGTTCCAATACAACTTTTTTTGTCATTCTTCATCAATCTCCTTTAGTTTATTGAGGTTAGATTGTGAGCAGCGATTCATGTCCCAATTATAACCTATTGATTATTATAAATCAATTAAATTGTATAAAATTAAATTATATAAAATATAAAATCCGATTTAGGGTGTCAATAGAAACAAGGAGAAGTTTAGTATGTCCTAAGTTGAAAGGATGATGCAGAAGACTATAAGTCTGTGAACAAACCATTTATGGGATTGAAAAGGATTTACAACACGTGGGTTGACTACTATAATGAAAGTTATTAAAAGAGCTGGGCGACTTAGGTGTGCATAAAGCGATTAAAGGATGATTTTTTCCTTTAATCGCTTTTTTCGTAAGTTCAGTATTCATTGGAGGTAATCGTTTGAAAACTAGGTTGTTTGATTTACTTATGCTGCTTGTCGGGGCGTTTCTGTTTGCTCTGGCGGTTAATCTGTTTATCATTCCGAACGACTTCGGAGAGGGCGGTGTGACCGGGATTTCCATCATTTTATTTTATCTCCTCAACTGGTCCCCGGCACTCGTCAGCATCGTCATAAACGGCATATTGTTGCTGATTGGAAATAAACTGCTGGATAAGAAAACAACGGTGTATACGATCATCGCAGTCGGTTTCAACGCCTTGTTCCTGCACCTGACCGAGCATTGGAAGATTTCATCGAGCGAGCCTTTTATTAATGCGATTTTTGCAGGGCTGCTGGCCGGTGTGGGCATCGGGCTTATTGTCCGGGTGGGGGGCACTACGGCGGGTACAGCCATACTTGCCCGGCTGGCTAACAAATACTGGGACTGGAACGTCAGCTATGCCCTGTTGTTCTTCGATCTGATCGTGGCTGGACTCTCCGTGTTCGTCATCGGGATCGAGAAGGTCATGATCACGGTTGTCATTTTATATGTCGGAACAAAAGCGATGGATTTTATTATTGAGGGATTGAATCCCAAAAAAGCGGTCACGATTATATCCGCCCACCACGACCAGATCGCAGCACAGGTAACCAAAATAATGGACAGGGGCGTAACGGTGCTGAGCGGGTACGGTTATTACACCGGACAGTCGAAGGATGTACTGTACATTGTAACCAGCAAGCAGGAAGTGTCGATGCTTAAGAAAATTGTGCGCGCTGAGGATAAGAATGCCTTTGTCACCATACATGACGTACGCGATGTTTTCGGCGAGGGGTTTATTGATATTTCCAAATAGTCGGGCAAATGGCTGAAATAAGATAGCGGCAGTTCGGGACTTTTCTTCGTCCATGACTGCCGCTATTTCCATTGTAGAGGTAGTTCAAAAAGTCATCTTTTAATCACGAAGGAAGTCAGGAAGCAGACTCGACATCGAATCTTGAATTCAGCCGGGACTTCCGGTGCTCACGTACCCCAAGTACGCTCCGCTCCTCAGTCCCTAGCTTCATTCAACCTTCTCGGTGCTGAAAACCTGACTTTTTGAACACGAACTTATAGTAACCGCTGAATGAGGAGCTTGGTTTATTTATCCGGCAGACGATATACGGCAAAGGGCTCGCTGTGCACAAACCGGCTGCTCACTTCATTCAGCCTGCTATCAGTCTCAGCATCGTAAGACAGGGACATGCTCTGCAGGCTATCCTGTAGCTGCTCGACCCGGGTGGCGCCAACAATAACGGTGGAGACCGCAGGCCGGTTCTTCAGCCAGGCCAAAGACAGGGCGGTCGGACTGGAACCCAGTTCATTCGCAATACGTCCTACTTCTTCACCGAGCTGGATCCGGTCATCCGTAAGGAATCTGGAAAAAGTGGGATCGGTATCTGCTCTCGATCCGGCCGGTGTCTGATTTCCGGCATATTTTCCGGTCAAAATGCCGCCTGCCAACGGGAAATACGGAATGATACCGATGCCTTGATCCAGGCAGAGAGGAACCAGCTCTTTTTCCGGTGTACGGTCGGCCAGGGAGTAACTGCATTGTAGCGAGATGTATGCGGCAAACCGCTGCCGTTCGCTAACGCTCAGCGCCTTCATCAATTCCCATGCCGCATAGTTGGATGACCCGATGTAGCGGATTTTGCCAGCAGAGATCATATCGTCCAGGGTGCGGAGCGTTTCTTCCAGCGGGGTAGACGGATCGAAAGTATGTATCTGGTACAGATCAACGTAATCCGTCTGCAGCCGGCGGAGGCTGTCTTCCAGCTCCTGCTGCAGATGGTAACGGGAGGAGCCGCTTTGATTGGGTCCTTGTCCTCTGGGAAGCCCCGCTTTGGTGGCAAGCACGGCCTGCTGCCGTTTTCCTTGCAGCGCCACGCCGATGATTCTCTCGGATTCCGTACCCGCGTAAATGTTGGCCGTGTCGATGAAATTAATGCCGCTGTCGAGGGCGTGATGGATAATCCGGATCGAGGTCTGTTCGTCGGCGCGCTTGCCAAACGCATTTGTCCCGAGTCCGAGTGTGGATACTTGCAGCCCGCTGCTGCCAAGGCGGCGGAAGTTCATGGTCTTCACTCCTTCTGTTGATTATCAATAAGATAATATACATTATCTCAAATGCAATAGGTTCTACGCAAAGACATCGATTACGACCCAGCTTGAAATCTATACATAAAAGATATATAGTATGTTTAGAAAAGCTAATCATAGTAAGGATGAGAAACATGGCATACTCTACAGCTTTATCGCAGGGAATTTCGATATTACTCTTTATTCACGCTATGGCGGAGGAACGCTGCTATAGTTATTTATCTACGAAGGTCATTTCAGAGCAATTGAATATTCCTGTTCCGACAACGGCAAAGGTTATCCGCAACCTGAATAGCGCCCAACTGACCATCGCCAAAGAAGGAGCTAAAGGCGGAATAATGCTGGCAAGACCGTTATCGGAGATTACATTTTTTGATGTGTTTCTTGCAGTAGAGCCTGGAAAAGCTTTGTTCAAAATCCATACAGATGTGAACCTTCAAGGACAGCAGGTTGACGAGGTTAAACAAAAAATCGTTGATCATCTGTCTGCAGCCGAGCTTGCCATGCAAGAATCTCTAAAGGAAATGAAGTTAACCGATTTATTGGAATAAGGATGGGTTAACTTTTTTTTGGACAAAACTATATATAATTTATATATAGAATATATTGTTTAGATTGAGAAAGGGGTATGTCTATGAGCTTTGATAATCACTTTGTAGAGGCAGCCAATGGCGTTAAAATTCCGCAATTAGGCTTCGGGGTTTACAAAATCACGAAAAAGGAAGAGTTTGAACGGGCGATTGGTGAAGCGATTCGTATAGGATACCGTCATTTTGATACAGCAAAAATTTATGGAAATGAAGCGGTATTGGGGCAGGAGATTCAAAAAAGCGGAATCCCGCGTGAACAATTTTTCATCACCTCCAAAGTCTGGAATACGGATCATGGATATAAAGCGACCCAAAAAGCTTTTGAACAAACGATAAAAAGGCTGAACGTAGACTACCTTGACATGTATTTGATTCATTTTGCCTCGCCTCATTATATAGAAACCTGGAAAGCCATGGAGGAATTATATGTGGAGGGGAAAATTAAAGTCATCGGGGTTGCGAATTTTGAAATCCGGCATCTTGAACATTTAATGAAGCACTCCGAAATTCCGCCAATGATAAATCAGATTGAGACCCATCCGGAATTTCCGCAAAATGCTTTACATGCGTATCTGAATGAGCATCAAATTCTGCACGAGGCCTGGGCGCCGCTGGGGCAGGGGAATAAAGCTCTGTTTGAACACCCGGAATTGCAGCGAATCGCCCGTAGTCATAACAAAACGGTGGCTCAGGTTATTTTACGATGGCATTTGGAGCGGGGAATCCTTATTATACCCAAGTCATCCAACCCGAGAAGAATTAAAGAAAACAGTGAAATATTTGATTTCAAGCTCAGCGGAGATGAAATGGAGATGATCAGCCGGCTCAATTCAGGCAAAAGGTATGCGATCAACCCGACGGGTTATATCGTTAATCCAATCTATAATGGGCTGATGAAGCTGTTTATAAGGTAGAATCAATGCCAAAGAGGCTCGCGATAGCTTATATCAGCTATATGCGGGCCTTTTGAATGCACGCTCAGCATCGCCGCCATTTATACAGTAAAAGTCCGAAATGGAACTGGCTAAGTCAAGACACTATAATAAGCACTTGATTTCTGAAATAACTCTTCAGGTTCCAGGTCAAATCCTGTACCCGCCGTATGTGTTGCGAATTTGCGTAAGGATGCGGGCTCCGGATATCCCTCATTCTCCTTCCAATTCGCCTCGGCTTCCATCCGGGCACTGAGGTCCAGCAGAGCGGTTTGGGTCATATCCGCCTTGTTTCCTCCCCATAAAATCCGGTGCAGTCTTGTGGTGATAAGTGCTTCTTGAAGGGTCATTCCCTTCAAACTGTGCAGGAAAGATGCCCATTTGACAATATCGAAGCTGCTGTCGTTCACGGACATCACACATTCCCCCCAGCCCGTGCAGGAGCCACAGTTGATCTGCAGCAACCCGTAACGGCAACTCCTCAAAGTTCCTTTTCCCGCCTGGTAACAGGTGCCGATATCAAACTCGAATAGCTGAATCCCTGTAATACGTGCCTCGGTCATGAAGCTCCCTTTTATGCTCATCAAGGGTTGAAGCCGATAGGATAACTTGTAATCCTCCATGTTTCATTTCCTTTCTTTCAGGTCTCGGACGCTTACGAGGTTAGCTGTCGGGTTCGGGCTGAGATTGGCCCTACATGAATTTCGATTCATGATTCACCCCAAGGCTGGTTAAGCCGTTCCGGTTCCCCCGCTTCCCGTGTACAGGAATTCAGCGATTACGGCACTGCGTGTATCTTTCCATTGAACTGAAAAACATAATAGTCCTGATAGTTGAGGATGTAAAGCAGGCTTTTTTCATTTTTACACTTTTTTTACGCCCCCTGCTGAGATCTTAACCCCATTTTTATACCGAACCGTATTATCATTGGCTCTGTGCCGAGGGTAGATGGCTTGTTTCTATCCCGAGAATGAGATCCTGTCACAGGAGGCAACCTATATGAACATTTGAAAACAGAATTGGCGCACTGGCAGCAAGCAGAGCCATCAAGGCGCCGATGTGCGGTCTAATTACAGTGGAAGGTTGTGAAAATATGCTGGATATCGTAATGGTAGTATCTTTGATTCTTTTAGCTTTAATGATGGTTGGCTTGCTGGCCTGGGCTGGCAAAGTTGCGGATGAAGGAAGTGAACGCTCATGATGTGGCTGCTTGGCATCGTTGTTCTTCTGGTCGGCGTGTACCTTACTTACGTGCTGCTGAATCCGGAAAAATTTTAATGTGGTTATAGAGGAAGGAGTTCAAACGTTATGTTTGCTGTACTGTCTATCGGGGTGACGCTGCTGCTGGTTCTGCTGCTGGCACGTCCGGCCGGTCTTTATTTGGCTAAGGTATTTAACTATGAGCCGTCCGGACTGGATAAATGGTTCGGGTGGATCGAGAAGCCGATCTTTGCGCTTGGCGGCATCCGCCGGGACCATCAGTCCTGGAAGCAATACGCCTTGTCTGTTGTGCTTAGCAATTTGGTGATGATTGCTTTGGTATATTTAATATTCCGGGTACAAAGGTTTCTGCCGCTGAACCCGTCCGGCATTGATAATATGGAGCCGACGCTTGCCTTTAACACGGCGATAAGCTTTATGACCAATACGGATCTCCAGCATTACAGCGGGGAGAGTGGCCTTTCCTATTTCTCGCAAATGATAGCCATCGTATTTATGATGTTTATGTCCCCCGCTACGGGGCTTGCGGTGGGCATCGCCGTGATCAGAGGACTTGCGGGCAAGCCTCTTGGCAACTTCTTTGTGGACCTGGTCCGCGCGATCACTCGTATCTATTTGCCCATTGCCTTTGTTGCGGCATTAATTTTTATCGCGCTTGGTGTGCCGCAGACGCTGGATGTTACAGCTGTAGCGCATACAATTGGCGGAGAGGTACAGGAGATTGCACGCGGTCCGATAGGATCGTTCCTGTCCATAAAGCAATTGGGAAATAACGGCGGCGGATATGTCGGAGTCAACTCGGCCCATCCGTTCGAGAACCCGGACGCTATCAGCAACATGCTGCAGATCTTGCTCATGATGCTGCTCGTTACGGCCTTGCCCTTTACGTATGGCAAAATGGTTGGCAACGCCAAGCAGGGGCGTGTTCTGTTCGTGTCGATGGCGATGCTCTTCATCGTTATGCTGGGCATTTCCCTGAGCGCGGAGAGTGCGGGCAATCCTGCCCTGAACGCCATGGGAATCCAGCATGAACAAGGCAGTATGGAAGGCAAAGAGGTCCGCTTCGGCGTGGCGCAATCCTCCCTGTATTCCGTGGTCACCACCGCATCCGAGACGGGTGCTGTCAATACGATGCATGACACGCTGACGCCGATTGCCGGATTGATCACGCTTGCGAATATGATGCTGAACACGGTGTTTGGCGGTGTGGGTGTAGGTCTCGTCAACGTATTGATGTACGCAATGATCGGTGTGTTTTTGTCTGGTCTGATGGTCGGGCGAACGCCTGAATTTCTCGGCAAGAAGATCGAAGGGCGGGAGATGAAGCTGATCGCGGTTACGATGCTGATTCACCCGTTGCTGATCCTGGCGCCGACAGCGCTGGCCCTGTATACAAATCCGGATACGATCTCGAATCCCGGGTTCCACGGGCTGACACAGGCCTTGTATGAATTCACGTCCGCAGCCGCGAATAATGGCTCCGGCTTTGAAGGACTTGGCGATAACACGCCTTTCTGGAATATTGCGACAGGTATTGTTATGTTCCTGGGACGCTATTTTTCGATGATGACGATGCTGGCGGTTGTAGGCTCGTTGGCTGCCAAAAAGCCTGTACCGGAAACATCAGGCACGTTCCGGACCGATAATGCGTTGTTCGCCGGGGTGTTCCTGGGCTCGGTGCTGATTGTGGGGGCTTTAACCTTCTTCCCGGTGATTGTGCTCGGACCGGTTGCGGAATTTTTGACACTGAAGCCTTAACCAAAGAAAGTAACGGAGGAAGCTCGCCATGAAACAAAAAAAATCGATGATGAGCCCTGAGCTTATTCAGAAGGCCATCAAGGAATCATTCCTGAAGCTGGACCCGCGTGTCATGATCCGCAATCCGATCATGTTCGTTGTTGAAATAGGATTTATCATTACGCTTTTACTGATATTCGTACCGGATCTGTTTGGTGGAACGGCATCATGGGGATATAATCTGGCGGTTGCATTAATTCTGCTGTTCACGGTACTGTTCGCCAACTTCGCTGAAGCGCTTGCCGAAGGGCGGGGCAAAGCGCAGGCGGATACACTGAAGAAGACAAAGCAGGATATTCAAGCCAACAAAATGACAGGGCCAGATGTGGTCAAGGTCGTGTCCTCTTCGGAGCTGCGTAAAGGGGATATTGTCATCGTCGCCCAAGGAGAAATGATTCCCGGGGACGGCGAGGTGATTGAAGGGCTTGCTTCGGTAGACGAATCGGCGATTACCGGGGAATCGGCGCCAGTCATTAAGGAAGCAGGCGGCGATTTCAGCTCAGTCACTGGCGGCACGCGTGTCGTGAGTGACCAGATCAAAGTGCGCATTACCAGCGATCCCGGCGAGTCATTTCTCGACCGCATGATTGCGCTCGTGGAAGGCGCAAAGCGTCAGAAAACACCTAATGAAATTGCGCTGAGCACCGTGTTGACCAGCCTGACACTTATTTTTCTGATCGTAGTTGTAACCTTGCCGTTCTTCGGGGCATATTTAAATGTTTCTTTGGAAATTCCGATGCTCATCGCGCTTCTCGTATGCTTGATCCCGACGACCATTGGTGGATTGCTGTCTGCCATCGGTATTGCCGGCATGGACCGTGTAACCCAGTTCAATGTGCTGGCGATGTCAGGGAAAGCGGTCGAGGCGGCTGGAGATATCAACACGATCATCCTTGACAAGACCGGAACGATCACATTCGGGAACCGGATGGCGAGTGAATTTGTCCCTGTCGGGGGGCATAAGGAAAGCGAAACGGCCGAGTGGGCCGCTATCAGCTCGCTCAAGGATGAGACGCCAGAGGGACGATCCGTGCTGGAACTGATGAAAAAGTTAGGGTTTGCGTATGATGTATCTCTTGGGGATGGAGCCGAGTTTCTCGAATTCCGGGCGGAGACTCGCATGAGCGGTATGGATTTGCAGGATGGACGCCAGGTGCGCAAGGGCGCGGTCGATGCCGTGAAGAAATGGGTCACCGCACAAGGCGGGAAGCTTCCCAAGGATCTGGACCAGCACAGCGACCGCATTGCGAAGGCCGGGGGCACTCCGCTGGCCGTGGCGGTTGATCAGGAGATTTTCGGACTCATCTATTTGAAGGATACCGTGAAGCCAGGCATGAAGGATCGGTTTGAGCAAATGCGGCAAATGGGGATTAAAACGATTATGTGTACAGGTGATAATCCTCTGACCGCAGCGACAATTGCGCTTGAGGCCGGGGTCGATGATTTTATCGCAGAAAGCAAGCCTGAGGACAAAATTGCCGTCATTCGCAAGGAACAGGCCGAAGGCAAGCTGGTGGCGATGACGGGCGACGGTACCAATGACGCGCCTGCCCTGGCGCAGGCGGATGTAGGGATTGCGATGAACAGCGGTACGGTAGCGGCCAAGGAAGCGGCGAATATGGTGGATCTGGATTCCGATCCGTCCAAAATTATTGAAGTGGTGTCGATCGGCAAGCAGCTGCTGATGACACGTGGAGCACTGACTACCTTCAGTATTGCGAACGATATAGCCAAATATTTTGCGATTATTCCCGCGCTGTTCATGGTGGCTATCCCGCAAATGGATGTGTTGAATATTATGCGGCTGGGTTCGCCAAGCTCGGCGATTTTGTCGGCGCTGATTTTTAACGCGATCATTATTCCACTGCTTATCCCGCTGGCGATGAAGGGTGTGGCGTATAAGCCAATGTCCTCGTCGCAACTGCTGCAGCGTAACTTGTTCATTTACGGCTTGGGCGGCGTGATTGTGCCATTCGTTGGTATTAAGCTGATCGATCTGGTTGTCCATCTGTGGGTGTAATAGAGGTAGTTCAAAAAGTCATCTTTTGATCACGAGGTAAATCAGGAAGCAGGCTCGACATCGAATCTTGAATTCAGCCGGGACTTCCGGTGCTCACGTACACAAAACGTACGCTCCGCTCCTCAGTCCCTAGCTTCATCCAACCTTCTCGGTGCTGAAAACCTGACTTTTTGAACGCACACTAAATAGAAAGGGCGGTTATGAAAATGAAAATAATTGTGAGCAGCCTGCGTTTAAGCCTGGTGTTCATGGTGGTCTGCGGGCTTCTATATAATCTGGTGGTGACAGGCATTGCCCAAGCGGTGATGCCCAAGCAGGCGGACGGCAGTCTGTTATATGATGATCAGAACAACGTTATTGGCTCGGAGCTGATCGGGCAGAATTTTTCGAACCCCAAGTTTTTCCAGGGGCGTGTGTCTTCTATTGATTATAATGCGGCAGGCTCGGGCAGCGGCAACTATGCCCCTTCCAACCCGGATATGCTGGCCCGTACGGAGGAATCGGTGGAGGCGTGGAAAAAGGACAATCCGGACGTACCGGTCAGCGAGCTGCCGATTGACCTGATCACCAACTCCGGTTCCGGCCTTGATCCGCACATTAGTCCGGAAGCGGCAAAGGCGCAAATTCCAAGAATTAGCAGCTTGACGGGGATTCCGGCAGAAAAGCTGAATGAGCTTGTGACGGACAATACGTCCGGCAGAGAGCTGGGCTTCCTGGGAGAGCCGGTAGTGAATGTGCTGAAATTAAACTTGGCTTTACAAGAACAAATGCAATGAAGGTCACCCCGCTCAGGAGATTTTGCTGGGCGGGGTCATGGTTTTTATGCGGAGCTTTATCATTTTGGATAATTGCGGGTGGTTCATATGGAGGAAGGATTCAGAAGGAAAACCCCTGAAGAAATATTAAAGTCGATCTCGGAGCTGAAGCGCGGCCGCTTGAAAATCTATATTGGCCCATTCAGCGGCTCCGGCAAAACCTATCATATGCTGCGCGAGGGCAACAGTCTGAGGCAAAAGGGGATCGATGTGGTAATCTGCGCCGTATCCACCATGCAGCGCAAAGAAACGATCGAGCAGATCGGCTGTCTCGAAAGAGTGCCCAGCATTCATTGGCAGCATGGGGGCGTGGAGAAGAAGGACTTGAACCTGGAAATGCTGCTGGAGCGCAATCCGGAGGTGGTGCTGGTAGACGGGCTGGCGCACCGCAACCGTGTGGGGGCACAGTTCAAGACCCGCCTGCAGGACATTCAGCATCTGCTCAAGGCCGGGATTAGCGTCATTACCACGATCAATGTGTATGAACTGGTTGGCTATCACGAGCTTGCCCAGAAGCTGACTGGTATTAAGGTGGAAGAAACGGTCCCTGCCGAAACGCTGGATTTGGCCGATGAAATCCGTCTGATCGACGTCACACCCGAATCGATTCTTACCCGCCTGTCGGAGGGAGCGCTGGAGACGGCCCAAGCCTCGCTGTCCAAACGGAACAACCTGGGAAAGTTACGGGAGCTGGCTTTGCGGCTTGTGGCCGAGGATGTCAACGAATCGCTGGAAAAGCATCGGGAGGAGTTAGGCCTGAACGGCCCTTCCGGTGCGGCGGAGCGCATACTGGTCTCCACCCAGTATCATTGGAACGGATCGATCTACATTCGCCGCGGCCAGCAAATTGCGAGAAGGTTGAACGGTGAAATGCTCGTGGTTACCTTCGTGAATCCACAGAAGCAGCTTACCAGGGAGCAGACCGCGTTTAAACGTTCCATGGTGAAGATGACCGAGAAAATCGAGGATGCGGACTTCATTGAGCTTCCGTTCACATCCAGAAGGACGATTCCCAGGCAGCTTGTGGATTATGCGATCAAAAACAAGGTGACACGGATCGTGCTGGGCCATTCCAAACAGACGCCGTGGCAGGAGTGGATCAGAGGCTCTATCGCCAATTCCTTGATGAAGCTGGTCAGCAATATGGATTTGTTTTTTATTGCAGATACCGCCGAGGCGAAGGGGGAGCGAATTTTGCCAACCTCCATTCGGCAGCAGCATGATACAAACCCGTACCGGCGTCTGAGCGAGACGGAAGTGAAGGAGCAAATCAGCCGCATCAAGCGGGGCACTTTCAAGGTGTATATCGGGGCAGCGCCTGGTGTAGGGAAAACGTATACGATGCTGCGGGAAGGCAATGTTTTGCTGCGCAAAGGGATTCAGGTGGTGATTGGCCTGCTAGAGACGCATGGGCGCCAGGAAACGCTGGAGCAGATCGAAGATTTGCACACCATTCCAAGAAAAGCGGCAGACTACCGTGGAACCCGGCTGGAGGAAATGGATGTGGATGAGATCATACGGCATAATCCTGAGGTTGTGCTTGTGGATGAGCTTGCCCATACGAACATTCCCGGCAGCAGGAACAAGAAAAGATACGAGGATATTCTGGAGATTCTGGACGCTGGCATTTCCGTCATTTCAACCATGAATGTGCAGCATCTGGAAAGTTTGAACGACTCCGTGGAGCAGCTTACGGGCGTCAGGGTGCGGGAAACGGTTCCTGACAATATCCTGCGCCTGGCCGATGAGGTCCAGTTAATCGACGTCGCTCCGAACGCCTTGCAGCAGAGGCTGCGGGAAGGGAAGATTTATGCGGCGAACAAGGTGGATCAGGCCTTGAATCATTTTTTCAAGACAGGCAACCTGATTGCCCTGCGGGAGCTGGCTCTGCGGGAGCTTGCCGACGACGTGGACGAACGGCTGGAAGCATGGGAACGGGGAGGCTCCTTGCGCGGGCCGTGGCGGCGGCAGGAGGTGATCTTCGTCTGTGTGACTTTGAGCGCACGGGCGGAGAGTCTGATTCGCAGAGGCTTCCGGATCGCACACCGGCTGAAAGCACGCTGGTACGTTCATTTTGTCGCGCTGCAGAGCGCGTTTACAGAAGAAGAGCAGAAGCGTATTCATGATTTGGAGCAGCTGACCCAGCGCTTCGGGGGGCAATTTGAGCTTCAATACGTGAGAAGGCCAAGGGAGGTGGCGCAGAAGCTGCTGGAGAAAGCCAATCTGTATGCAAGCACACAAATGATTGTGGGACAGACAAAGCAGAATGTATGGCAGCGTATGCTGGCAGGCAGCACGGTCAAATCGATCCTGAAATACGGGCGTCATATGGATGTGCTGGTTGTATCAGGCTTCAGCCAGAAGGAGCGGTAACCTGGTCTAAACCTGATCTAAGCCGGGAGTTGCCTAATTCAGGATGTTTGTTCATACTATTTTTGTAGGCAGAGATTTTTAGGATGTGACGTGAATGGTGCAGAAGCGCCCGTATATATGGGTTACCTTGTCTATAATACTGCTGACCGTTGCTTTGAAATGGATCGGCGGTCCTTTTTTTGATCTGGTGAATATTGCTCTGATCTATTTGCTGCCCGTGTTAATAAGCGCGGTGTACGGGAGCAAAGGATCTTCATTCTATGCGGCAGGCTTGGGCGTGCTGGCTTTTGATTTTTTCTTCGTTCCTCCCCAGTTGAGTTTTACGGTGGCGGATCTTCGTTATGTGGTGTCATTTATTATCTTCCTGTCCGTGGCTGCCTTAACGGGAAGTCTGGCAGCCAGATTGAAGCAGCAATTGGAATACTCCAGGCAAAGGGAAGAACATACGGCATCATTATATACATTAAGTAAAGAAATGAATGCTATTGCCGATATTCCTGCCCTGCTGGACCATGTGGTCCTCCAGGTGTCCAGGTCTGTGGAAGCCGAAGCCGTTATCTATTTGCCGGATAGCAAGGATGAACTGGAATTGGCTGCGTCTTACCCGGGGGCTTCCGCTTGGGGAAGAAGCGAAGGGGAGATGGTCATCGCCAGATGGGTGTACCGGCATGGTGTCCGGGCCGGAAGGGGCGCGGATAAGCTGCGGGAATCGGCCGGATTGTACATCCCTTTGCGAATTGAAGAAAAAACCTATGGGGTATTGGGCGTGAATCTCAAGTCTGCGCTGCCATCCCCGGAGACGGCAAGGCTGCTGGAGGCGCTCGCCGAGATTGCCGCAAGCGCTATCGCCCGCCTGAAGCTGAGCGAAGAGGCTCGGCTGGCCCATCTGACTGCAGAGTCGGAAAGGCTGCGGACGGCAATCCTGGATTCCGTCTCCCACGAATTGCGGACCCCTTTGGCGACAGTGATCGGCTCTGCAACGGCTTTGCTTGAAGGAGACCGTCTTTTTTCCAAAGAGGACCGGCTGGATTTACTGGCCACGATTCGGGATGGAGCTTTGCGTATGAACCGGCTTGTGTCCAATTTGCTCGGCATGATCAAGCTGGAGAGCGGCATGCTGAAGCTGCGGAAAAAATGGTGTGATATCGAGGATCTGCTCGGGGTTGTGCTGCAGCAGGTGCAGGATTTTCAGCAGCAGCGGAAGCTGCTTGTGTATATGCCAGGCAATATTCCGCTGATCCAGGGGGACGAGGTTCTGCTGGAGCAGATGCTGGTCAATGTGGTCAGCAATGCAATCAAATACTCGCCGGATGGCAGTGAAGTAACGATTGAAGTTCACGCTGAAGCGGATTCAATCATCATCTCCGTCAGAGACAGGGGAATGGGGCTTGAGGCAGCCGATCAGGAGCGGATATTCGACAAGTTTTACCGGGCGGACAGGACAAAGCATGTGCCGGGGACCGGCTTGGGGCTGGCGATCTGCAAGGGGATTGTGGAGCTGCACGATGGCACCATATCTGCGGAGCCCGCACCGGATCGGGGAACGATCATTACGATATGCCTCCCGCTAAGTGACGAAAACAAGAGCATGTCCATGCATTCAGAAGGAGAAATGGAGAATCTATGACAACATCCGACACAGGGGCCAAAATTCTGGTCATCGACGATGAGCCCCAGATTCGCAAGTTGCTTAAAGTGACCCTGCAAGCCCATCAATTTGAAATTGAAGAGGCGGCGACCGGCGAGGAGGGCATCGTGAAAGCCACGGTTGTCCATTCCGATTTGATCGTATTGGACCTGGGCCTGCCTGATATGCCGGGCATGGAGGTGCTCCATCGTATTCGTGAATGGTCCAGTGTACCGATTATTGTCCTGACAGCCAAAGAACGGGAAGAAGATAAGATTGCCGCACTTGACGGCGGGGCGGATGATTACGTCACGAAGCCGTTTGGCATGGGAGAGCTGCTCGCGCGAATCCGTGTCGCCCTGCGGCATGTCGCGAAGTCCGTTCATGAGCCCATCCTCAAGTTCGACGACCTGGTCATCGATTTGGCACAGCGCAGTGTCATGCTGGGGGATGAGCGGGTCAAACTGACACCGACAGAGTACGATCTTCTGAAAATATTGGCTACAAACGCGGATAAAGTCGTTACACAGCGACACCTGCTGCAACAGGTGTGGGGCAGCCATCACAATGAATCCACCGAAGGCCACTACCTGAGGGTCTATATCAGCCACCTGAGAAAAAAACTGGAGGAAGACCCAACCCGGCCCAAGCTGATTATTACGGAACCCGGGATCGGGTACAGGTTCCTTACCCCGGAGCATGCAAACCCTGAATAATTTCTATATTCATTTGCTGAATTACATGATATGATGCTGAATTAATATAGGAAAAGGAGGGGTTTCGTTGGATATTAAAAAGGATGATTTAACCGGACCCGAGATTATCGCGTTAATTGGGGAACATCTGCAGGACATGCATCTTACCTCTCCGCCTGAGAGTGTTCATGCCCTGGATCTTGACGGCTTGAAGAAGCCGGAGGTTACCTTTTGGAGCGCTTGGGAAGAGAGTCTGCTGCTTGGCTGCGGGGCGCTGAAGGAGCTTGACCCGCTACACGGAGAGATAAAGTCCATGCGTACCGCTTCACAGCATTTGCGCAAAGGGGTTGCCAGGGAGTTGCTCGCCTATATTATCGAAGAAGCCAAGCGGCGGGGGTATGAGCGGATCAGTCTGGAAACCGGCTCCATGGAAGCTTTCGCACCGGCCAGAAAACTGTATGAAAGCTTCGGTTTCGGGTATTGTGGACCGTTCGCGGATTATATTGAAGACCCGAACAGCGCATTTATGACTAAAGCGTTGTGAGATACATATTCGTTAAACACAAAATACCGGAATTCTGCTGCAGCAGAGTTTCGGTATTTTACCAGCGACAGCACGGTGTACGACGATGCCGAGCGTACGGTAACCTACACAGACCCGGCAGGCAATCGTCAGCGCCAGGTTGCAGACCTGCTTGGACAGGTTACGTCGGTACAGGAGTACAGAGACGGTTCATTCCAGCCGCTGGAATCTGTAACCTATAATCTGGCGGGCATGGTCACAAGCCGGACAGACGGCAATGGACAGCGCACTGCATATCAATATGATACGCTCGGCCAGGTGACTTCCGTTACCGATCCGGCCAGCAAAGCCTGTACAACTATGACGATTTGGGCCGCCGCACATATAACCGCAAGGCCTCCGGCACCTCAACGACGAATTCTTATGATGTGCGCGGCAACGTCACGAGCATGTATACAAGCAATTCGCAGAACATCCAGTTCGAATATAACGACGACAACATGCTGACGAAGATGACCGGACCGGACTTCACGACAAGCTACACGTACGACAACGCAGGCCGCCGCACCAGCATGACGGATGCTCATGGGACAACTGCGTATTCGTACAATGAAGACAACGGCTTCCTGACCGGCTTGACGTATCCGGACGGAACGAAGATCAGCTACACGTATAACACGCAGTCCCGCACCGGCTACACGCTGACCGATCCGCAAGGCGGTTCGACTACTGTAGAAGCGTCGCTGGACAGCATGAACCGGGTTACGGAGATGGAGCTCAGCACGGGCGGAGGCGGGATGAGCCTGCAGGCCGCGTCAGGTCCGCTCGACCGTATGATCTTTGACTACACGCCGAACAGCCTGCTGAAGCGCCAGACGAGTGGCAGCGGACTGAGCACCACTTTTAACTATGACGGCTACGATCTGTCCGGCGTATCTGTGGAGCAGAACGGCTCGGCCCTGCAGCAGTTTGGCTACGAGTACGATGCGAGCAAAAACATTATTGAGCGTAGCCAGAACGGCAGTGCCGACCAGTTCGGTTACGATCCGCTGAACCGGGTAGCAAGCGAAATGGCGGCGGAGGAAAGCAAAATCTACAACTACGACGCCAACGGCAACCGTGGCAAGATGGGCAGCGGCAAAATCTTCGGCATGAAGAACGCCGAGTACACCTACGACTCCATCAGCCGCTTGACGAAGGTAAACGGTGAGGGCAAAGAAGTCATGTACTCGTATAACGGAGACGGCTTGTTGTACGAACGCACGGCAGACGGCAAAACGACCCGGTACTACTATGACGAAGAAGCGAAGCTGATGGCTGAAGCAGATGTCACAGGTGGTACACCGACATTTACGTATGTGTACATCTACGATCTGTCCGGCCAAATCTGGGCCAGACAGGACAAGGCGACCGGTGCACTGCAGTACTACCAGTTGAACGGCCATGGCGACGTAGTGGGCCTGAACGACAGCGAAGGCAATGTGCTGAACAGCTACAGCTACGACATCTGGGGCGGTCCGCTGACGAAGCAGGAGACCGTGCCAAACGTGCTGCGCTACTCCGGCGAGTACTGGGATGACACGACAGGCCTGCAATACCTGCGCGCCCGCTGGTACGACCCAGGCGTAGGCCGCTTTATGGGCGAGGATACGTATCAGGGAGAGGTTACTGATCCGCTAAGTTTGAATTTGTATACGTATGTTGGCAATAACCCTTTAATCTATGTGGACCCGAGTGGACATTATTTTGAAACGCTTGATTATCAAGAGCTTAGAATCTTACTAAATGACGCCAGAGAAAGATCGAATTCCACGAAAAACTCTAGCTATCAGCTTTACAAAGATTTCATACGGGATCGTTACGATTTTGCATCTATCTTTGGGGGCGCAAACCAGTACAATTACTTATATGACTTGGTAACGGGAACGAGTGCCTATGATAATAGTGCTGGTAAATCCGATTGGGCTAGAGAACAGCTGTTAAGCGCGTACCAGAAGTGGACAGATGATGAAATTCTTGCGATTGCTGCAGGTGGCATGATCGGTGGCAACGGCGGTATCAAGGGGAAATCTAAGGGAACGGGAAAATTTGATGATGGACTTACTCAAATGTATAAAGATGTTGCATTGGGTAGGGGGTCAACGGGGAGAACAGTACCCAATAATCTGAATGAACAGCTAGCAATGAAAGAGGTGCTATCAGCTCCTCTTAACAGTGCAAAGGAGTTGAAATCAATTACTATGACTGATTCTAGGTGGCTTTCGAAAGAAGGTTGGGTTAAGATGAGCAAAAATGTCAATGGCATAGAAATCCACTTTGTTTATAATGCCAAGACAGGGGCTTTTGACGATTTTAAATTCAAATAAATGGAGTAAAGAAAAATGCTGAATAAAAATTCCTTTATTAGTTCAGAAAACCAAGAATTGAAAATTACACATTTATACACTGTTGATGGTTATTTCACATTTAATATTAAGGTACGTTCTGGTGAGTTTGCAGGTGCCTCTAACTTCTGTATGCCAAAGGAGCATATCATCTGCATAGTCGAAACATTTTCCCAAATGTTAAAATCGTTAGAGGGTTCGTGCATTGTAAAAGATTATGATTCGGATGCACATGTTGTTTTTGAAATTGGTAAGTTAGGGCATATATGTATTTTGGGACAAATTGGAGGAAGTCACGAAGATCAGAGTATGAAATTTAAATATACTACTGACCAAACGGTATTGGCTAATATCTTACAGATGTTCAAAGCGTTATTGTAACCATGCGTCCTCTCACGTTCATCCAGATTATTACAGGAGGAGTTTCCAGAGCTAAAAAAGAGATATTGGGGCTAGCATTTGTGGGCAAGAGGGTATTCTTGTACAACCGTGGGAAGTGTGACCTAAGAAATGATCAGGAACAATATTGTGAATCTCTTTACGGATGAAAAGAACGAAATATTTAGGGTTGAAGACGAGTTTTAGTCGAAGTTTGAGTATGCTTGAGCGTAACGGGGACGAAACTGATGTAAAGTTTACTACAGATACAATTGCAGTACTTAGTAATATCAGATTAAAGACTTTATGGTTTATCTAAAGCTGAAGACCTTGAGGGTAATAATTCCTCAAGGTTTTTCTTTTAGTGGCGGGATGAGCATTCAGGCTGCGGTAGGTCTTCTCGTCCGCTTTGACTACACCCCGAACGGCCTGCCTGAAACGCCTGACGAGAGCAAAAGCTACAACTATGACGACAACGGCAACCGCAACCGCGACAGGATGGGCAGCGGCAAAATTTTCGGCATGAAAAAAAACGAGTACACCTACGACCCATCAATCGCCTGACCAAAGCGAGCGGTGAGGGCAAAGAAGTCATGTACTCGTATAACGGAGACGGCTTGTTGTACGAGCGCACGGCAGACGGCAAAACGATCCGTTACTACTATGACGAAGAAGCCAAACTCATGGCCGAAGCGGATGTCACGGGTGGCACCCCGACATTGACTTATGTGTACATCTACGATCTGTCCGGTCAAATCTGGGCCAGACAGGATAAGGCGACCGGCGCGCTTCAGTACTACCAACTGAACGGTCACGGCGACGTGGTTGGCCTGAACGACAGCGAAGGCAATGTGCTGAACAGCTACAGCTACGACATCTGGGGTGGTCCGCTGACGGAGCAGGAGACCGTGCCAAACGTGCTGCGCTACTCCGGCGAGTACTGGGATGACACGACAGGTCTGCAATACCTGCGTGCCCGCTGGTACGACCCGGGCGTAGGCCGTTTTATGGGTGAGGATACGTATCAGGGAGAGGTTACGGATCCGTTAAGCTTGAACTTGTATACGTGTGTGGGTAACAATCCGTTGATCTATACGGACCCGTCTGGACACAGACAAGAAATGGGGGCTGGTTGGGGAGGTTTTGCAGGGAATGCTTATTCAGCGACAGACCCTTGGAAAGACTGGAGTGGGCCTGTAGGAAGTGTAGCTAATTTTCTTATTTTGGATGATGTTAATACACTCCGTGATCCTAATTCGTCGGGATTAGCCAAAGGGTTAGCAACCGCAGGCTTCTTGCCTATAGGCAAAGTTATAAAAGGCGGCAAATTAATCCTAACACTCAAAAACAAAGCAGGAAAAGTCGTTGAGAAGGAATTTAAGCTGGTAGATGATGCACTGAATTACGCAAAGAACTGTAATTGCTTCATTGCAGGAACCAAAGTACAAACAGACGAAGGGGAGAAACCTATCGAGGAAATCGAGGTAGGTGACAAAGTCCTAGCTAAAGACAATGAAACGGGTGAGGTAGCTTATAAGGAAGTTGAATGGCTCTTCCAACGTGATGTTGAGGAAACGTATAATATACCTGTTGGCGGCGAAGTCATAACGACAACCGATGAACATCCATTCTGGATTGTTAGCAAGGATTGGGTGGAAGCAAAGAAACTTGCGGTGGGCGATGTTCTAACAACCTCGGATGGCAAGGAGTTAGCCATTGAAAAGATTGAGGTTAAGCAGGAGCATGCTACGGTTTACAATTTCAAGGTGAAGGACTTTCATACGTATTTTGTCTCAAACCTTGGGATTTGGACACATAATGCTTGTGGGGTAGCACCTCATGTTGTTGTAAATGCATTATCAAATTTTCAAAGCAGTCAAATGAAGTTTGGTAGTAATACTTTCCTGCTTGATAAATCTGGGATGAAACATATTCTAGAGCGTCACCATCCGAATTACTGGGATGGTTCAGTAAAGGCACAACAAACGTTTTTTGATGCAAGTATGTCAATTGAAGATATTACGAGTGTTATTAAGTTAGTTATCCCAAAATAGAGATACCCTTGCGAGCAAGGGTACTAAAGGGATGTACCAAATCACGGGTACTTACAACGGCAAGAACTATGTACTTGGGTTAAATAATGGACGTGTAGGTCAATTTTATTCTCCGTAAGGGTGATACGATGTTTCAAGTTGATTCATATTTGATGAAACCACATTGTAAAATTACTGATTTAAGCGATGTAGTTAAAAATCCTCAGAACTATTTTATCGAAATCACTGATTCGTCAAGATTAAAAGAAATCTATAAGGATCTTGATTTCCAATATCTTAACGGTGCAATTTGTCTAAGATATTACGGTGAAAGTATGTTGGATATGAGGTATTGGGATTTGGTTGACCAATTATGGGCGTACCTTATGAATTTAATTGATTGCATTAGTTCAAGGTGCAGAACAGTTTTTTACCTACATGACTGATACGTTTAGCTCCGACTGTAATTATTCCTACGAATTGAAAAAAATAGTGAGATTAAGAAAAGAATTATAATAGTGTATATGACTTTGGGGGCTACAATTCCTCAAGGTCTTTCTTTTACCCAGGGGAAGGAACTCCTTATTTTAGAGTTCAAAATAAGGGTGGCAGCTATCTCGATGACAATGGAGTATCCCCTAGCAATGCAACAAAGCAAGAATTAAGAGATTTAACACATTTCTATTTTAAAAAGTAGGTGAGCGAAAGTGTTGGCTTCCAGTTTGCATGATATTCTAGAAAATTTTGATTTTACAGATAGTATTGTTACTGAAGTGAAATGGGCTGATAATCTAATAGACCTGATAGTTGTTGTTGATTATTATTGGGACATCCAATAAGGTAGAGATACTACAAGACTATTAAAAATTGTTTTCAAAAATTGCATAAAAGTAGATTATCAAATCAGCAAATCAATTCTTTTAACTCCTGATGAAATAAATAAAGAAAGTCTCTTTACAATTGTCCTATTCAAAGAGTTGGTAGAAAATGAAGAGAACTCGGATAAGCAAAAGCATGTAGGGATTTTTACTACAGACTACTCACACCAGTGGTTATCGATAGTATGCTCTGAGGTAATGTTGGAGGAATAATACCACCTATAAACCTTGATTGGCTTTATGCCCTTCAAGGTATCTTTAAATATACTAGAATTTAGCGGCAAACTGCTGTCTGATATGAACTATCTGTATGTTGGCTACGATCTGTCCGGCGTATCCGTGGAGCAGAACGGCTCGGCACTGCAGCAATTTGGCTATGAGTACGACGCCAGCAAAAACATTATTGAGCGTAGCCAGAACGGCAATGCCGACCAGTTTGGTTACGATTCGCTTAATCGGGTAGCAAGCGAAATGGCGGCGGAGGAAAGTAAAATCTACAACTACGACGCCAACGGTAACCGCGACAAGATGGGCAGTGGCAAAATTTTCGGCATGAAGAACGCCGAGTATACCTACGACTCCATCAACCGCTTAACCAAGGTGAGCGTCGAAGGCAAAGAAGTTACGTACTCGTATAACGGAGACGGCCTGCTGTATGAACGTACAGCTGACAGCTGTTTATTGCATACTAAAAATGCTGAAAGTTGCAGCGTAAAAATGCTCAGTATTGCAGCAATTGCTTATGCAACCAAAAGTAACTGGTTTGACGTGGAGAGATAGGCATGAGTCTCAAACACAATTGACTCTAACACTATTCAATAATCATTATACTATTGAGGTATGAAAACGGGTATGATACAGTAAGAATAGAAATAAGGACGGTCTGCCAACCGTCCCCAGTACAACATCTTGAGTGGGAATCCCTCCAAGATCAAGCGTTCTTGAAAGTGACCCTCACTGGTGGCAACCTAGAGTTGGGTCACTTTCGTTTATCGATGTAAGTTAACAACGCTAACAGGAAGATCCCGAAGGTTAAAACTTCACCAAACGAAATGTGCATTCGCACCACCTCCTTTCGGAGGGTGCGCCCACTCAAGGTGTATTGTACAAGCCAAATTATAACATTGAAGGGCTCTCGTTACGAGGGTCCTTTTTATTGTGGTGAAAGTTCCGCATCGGCTTTCTATAACCATTTCGAGAAGGAGTTATTATTCTGGCTACAGAAGCAGTAGTAGTACAATCGGGAGGTTTCGCTTACTTTCGACAAGGGGTACCCTGCATGTCGCTTCAGCTAGGGAAACAGCAGAGCGGGGTGGTGCTCATGCAATCTTGGCGAGGATTCAATAAAGATTTCGTACTTATCTTATTCATGTGAATGGTTAGTTTATAGAAAGGCCGCGAAAAAAGAGGCGAGCAGCGGAATGAAAGAATTAACTTTTCGTCCTGACAATAATATATTGTTGTCAGGACGAAAAGTGGGGTGAAGCAATGTCCTCCAAAAAGATGGGGCGTCCACCATCTGACAATCCCAAAAGTGAAAAGATCGAGATACGTGTCAATCAGGACATTATGAGCAAGCTCGATGCTGCTGCCAAGAAACTGAATACGACACGTTCAGATATCGTGCGCAAAGGGATTGAGAAGGTGTACGACGAGCTCCAAAAATAAAGAAGGAAGCAGCGTGCGTCCTGAGAAGAACATCGCTACTTCCTAACCCGCAATCGCTTTAATAAGCAGGCTGCATAAATATCCTACCATGTGCAGGAATCTCATTCAAGCGATGCGATAACATTTATGGGAGGATGAACATAAAAACGATTCTGGAAGCACTATCCACGGGCAGCTTTATCCCGATGAGGCGATTGTGCCGTCTCATCCTGAATATCGTTCTCTAATCCAACAAGTTGTGACACAGACGGAACAATGGCGAACCCGATTGGATGAGGATATTTTTCGTGAGCTTGAGGAATATCTTGATCTGTGCGGCAGCGTGAACAGCATACATGTTGAAGCTGCTTTTCTGCATGGATTCAGGCTTGGAGCCAACTTGATGATCGAAGTCATGGGCGAACACAAGCTTTTGGGGCACCGAACGAGAGAATGGGCGACCGCTGAAAGCTGAAAGTCGTCTGACGCTTCCCCTTTCTTATTTCAACAGTTTCAGGCAACGCGGGATGAATGTCTAGTGTTGCAGCAAACAATGAATTGGGTCTCCCCGGGTACGAACGAAATGGTTGCTGAGGAGAGCAGAAGCTGCATTTACGATGCCAACGGGAACCCCTGTGAATCCAACTGCCGGATCTGCAGGGGTATTTGGCTTTTCGCAATATGAATGATCACATAGATCAGTACGAACATAAAATTTCGAAATTTAGACAAAAGTATATACAAATATTTTTAATGTCTAGACAAATAAAAAAGTTGGGTTTATAATTTCTCCTGTAAACGTTTTCTGCTAATTCATATTTTAAGCTTGAAAGGATGGAGAACCGTTATGAAGAGAATTTTGCTTGCGTGCAGCTCCGGTATGTCTACAAGTATGCTGGTTACCAAAATGCAGGAGCATGCCAAGTCGATCGGAGATGAGGCCGAAATCTGGGCGGTTGGTCAAGATCAGGCGTCTGAAGAATTGACCAAGGCTGATGCGGTACTGATTGGCCCCCAAATGAGCTTCCTGAAAGGCCAATTGGAGAAAGAGGCTGCTCAATATGGTATTCATGTAGAAGTAATAGACATGATGGCCTATGGGATGGTTGACGGCAAGAAGGCGTATGAACAGGCTCTGAAGTTGGTGGAACGCAAAAATGGATAAGGTGAACATTGCTGATTTAACGGAGGAGCAAATCAGCTTCCAGCTTATTTTCCATAGTGGAAGTGCCCGGAGTAAAGTCATTCAGGCTCTGACCGAATATCGCAATGGGAACGTGGAAGGTGCGGATGAACTGCTCAAGCAGGCGAAGCAGGATTTACGGGCTGCACATGACATCCATTTTCAGATGGTCAAGAAGGAAGCCGAGGGAACTCCAACGTCTTTGACACTGCTGTTGATGCATGCGGAGGATCATCTGATGTCCACGGTTACCATGAAGGATCTGGTCCATGAGCTTTTGGAGCTGTTTAAATCGAGGAATTTATAAGCCGATCTTTGAAACGGCTTACATGCAAGCGTGAGCTGATTTTTCACTGAGATGGCTTTTGAGGATTTATTTCAATGTTGACACCTATTTGGGATGCAAAAAAGCGTCTCCTTGTCCGGGTCCTGTATAAGGACCCCATCACTGGCGAGTGAATTTAGGAGAGCGCTTATTACCGAGTATAGTCAATTGCAGCAGCAGAATCAAATCCTCACTAAAAGCTAGGCGTTGGATGACCAGTGCTTAAGAGAAAGGCAAATTAGTTTCGGTGGGAGGAATAGGAGTTGTTTGAGAAATTAAGCCAGATATTAATACCTATCGCTGGTAGATTGAACAATAACCGTTATCTTTCTGTGTTGCGGGATGCGTTTATGCTGTCATTTCCGTTAACCGTGTTTGGATCGATTATCGTCGTTATTATCAATCTCCCGTTCTTGAATGATTGGATGGGAGCAGACAACCTGGCAAGACTTCAGGAGCTGCTGAACATTGCGCCCAATGCAACCCTTAATATTATGACCGTGTTCGTTGTGGTGGGGATTGGATATTATCTATCGCGGAGCTATAAGGTAGAGCCCATATTTGGCGGCATGATTGCGCTGGCTTGCTTCCTGATGCTGACCCCGTTCATATTGACCCAGGATGGCGGGACGACCATTGCTGATGTTATTCCGAAGGAACGTCTGGGAGCCAAAGGTATGTTCCTGGGGATGATTGTGGCATTTATTGCGGGTGAAATTTACCGTAAGGTCACACAGCGTAATATTGTGATTAAAATGCCTCCAGGTGTTCCGCCGGCAGTAGCCAAGTCGTTTGCAGCTTTGCTGCCTGCATGTATCACACTGGGCATATTCCTGGTCATTAACGTAATTGTTAATGTCACGTTCCACAACAACTTGCATGATTTGATTTACAAGGCCATTCAGGCTCCGCTGGTACATCTGGGCAGTGGCATTATTCCTACATTAATAGCTATATTCCTGATCCAGATTCTGTGGTTTTTTGGACTTCATGGTCAAATTATTGTGAATTCGGTGATGGACCCCATTTGGAATACGCTGTCGCTCGAGAACTATGAAGCGTACTCGCAAGGTGCAGAAATGCCGCATATTATCACAAAGCAATTCGTTGACATTTATACCGTAGGCATCGGGGGTACAGGGATGACCCTGACCGTGGTGCTCACGATTCTGTTCTTTCTGAAGAGCAAGCAGTTGAAGCAGGTCAGTAAGCTGGCTGTTGGCCCAGGCCTCTTCAATGTTAACGAACCCGTCATCTTCGGGCTGCCGATTGTCATGAATCCGCTTATTATTGTCCCGTGGGTGCTTGCCCCAATGGTTGTTACTTTAATCACTTATTTTGCCATGTATACCGGGATTGTTCCGCCACCGAACGGGATTCAAGTCCCTTGGACCATGCCATTGTTCTTTAGCGGCATGATGGGAACGGGCTCCCTCAGAGGGGGATTATTACAGCTGTTCAACATGGCCGTCGTTTTTGTCATCTGGTTCCCGTTCCTGAAATTTATTGATCGGATGAACGTTCGTAAAGAGCAGGAAGAGGAAATTAGTGCTTCCGCCAAGGAGCAAACGGTGGGAATGTAACACACAGCAGGCAGTACAGCATTATTGATGTGGCAGATAAAGAAGGGAGCAGGACAATGAATCATACTGAAGCAACAGAGACCGTGCAGAAAGACATTAAATATGCGTTTCCAGCCGATTTCTGGTGGGGCTCCTCAGCTTCCGCCACCCAGACCGAAGGTACGGTGGAGGGAGACGGGAAAGGCCCGAATATATGGGACTATTGGTTTGAACAAGAGCCTAACCGCTTTTATGACGGTGTAGGTCCTGCCAAGACCTCCGGATTCTATACCCGTTATAAAGAAGATATTGCACTCATGAAGGAAATGGGCCACAATTCATTTCGTTTCTCCATATCCTGGTCACGTCTTATTCCGGCGGGGACAGGGGCGGTAAACCAGAAAGCCGTTGAATTCTATAATGCGGTCATTGATGAGTTAAGACAAGCCGGTATTGAGCCGTTCGTGAATTTGTATCATTTTGATTTGCCTATGGCATTGCAGGAGCACGGGGGCTGGGTGAATCGGGACACGGTTGAGGCTTATGTGAAATATGCCAATACCTGCTTTGAGCTCTTCGGTGATCGTGTAGCCAAATGGTTCACCCATAACGAGCCTATCGTTCCCGTGGAGGGCGGTTATCTGTATGATTTCCATTATCCGAATGAACTGGATTTTGGCAAAGCGGTTCAGGTGGCGTATCACACCCTGTTATCAAGCGCAAGCGCGATTCAGTCCTACCGGGAGAAAGGCTATAACGGCAAAATCGGTATCATCCTGAATCTCACTCCGACCTATCCACGCAGCCAGCATCCGGCAGACCTTCGTGCAGCAGAGATCTGTGATGCATTTTTCAACCGGTCTTTTTTAGACCCGGCTGTGACAGGGGAGTTCAACCCTGTACTCGTAGAGCTGCTGACCAAAGATGGATATTTGCCATCCATGCTGGACGGGGATCGGGAAATGATACGTCAGGGTACCGTCGATTTATTGGGTATTAACTATTATCAGCCGCGCAGAGTCAAGGCAAGAGAAAGCTTGCCTAACCCGGATGCCCCGTTTGTACCTGAGCATTATTTCGACTATTATGTCATGCCTGGCCGCAAAATGAATGAGATGCGGGGCTGGGAGATTTACGAAAAAGGCATTTATGACATCCTGACGAATGTGCGGCTGAATTACGGAAACATTGAATGCTTTATTTCTGAAAATGGAATGGGTGTGCAAGGGGAAGAGAAGTTCAGGAATGAGCAGGGCATGATCTGTGACAGCTATCGCATAGATTTTATTCGTGAGCATTTAAAGTGGGTGCAGCGAGCGATTTCCGAAGGCTCTAATGTGAAGGGTTATCATCTATGGACATTCATGGATAACTGGTCCTGGGCGAATGCTTATAAAAACCGCTATGGCTTTGTGTCTGTGGATCTTGCGAATGATGGGCAAAGATCTGTTAAGCAAAGCGGATACTGGTTCAAACAGGTGATTGAACAAAACGGATTTTAAGATGGTCCTTTGGGCCATCTTTTTTTAAGATTAATCGCCGATCAAGCCGTTTGCTGGTGAGGAAGTGTATTGTTTTGTATACTTACTTATACTATTTGTGAGCTGACTTTTTCTGCAGACCATCCCGTACAACAATATCTAATACAGGTGATCATAAACGATGAATAAATATGAACGAATTGCCCGAGAGGTCAAAGAGCGGATCATGAATAAAACATATAGCAGTGACCAGCCTATACCTGACGAAATCTCACTGGCCAGTGAGTTTCAGGTGAGCCGAATGACCATGAAAAAGGCTTTGGATACACTGGTCAGCGAGGGGCTGTTGATTCGTAAAAGAGGACACGGCACCTTTATCGTCAAGTCAGCCTATCATTCTCCTGTGAACGTAGTTGTGAATGAAATGCTCGGTTTGACCAATCTGCTGCGCGGGAAGGACATCAAAAATAAGATTATTGCTTTTGATGTTCAGTTTCCCTCGGAGGAAGTGGCCAGTCAATTATTTATTGATTCTAAATCTCCTGTATATCATATGATTCGTCTGCGCATCGTCGAAGGTGAGCCTTATGTGATGGAAAAAACGTACATGCCTGTCAATCTGATCAGTGGTCTTACGGAAGAAGTGCTTTACGGCTCCATTTACAAGCATATCAAAGAGGAATTAGGCCTTAATATCGTCGGTTCACATCGTACCATTCGTGCGTCCAAATCTACAAAAATGGATCAGGAGCACCTGATCTGTGCATCAGATGATCCCATATTGGAGATTGAGCAGGTGGGTTTCCTGGATACGGGTATTCCTTTTGAATATTCCTTCTCACGTCATCGATACGATAAATTTGTATTTACTACAGTGAACCGGATGCGTTAAGTCATGGCAACAAATCTGATTGGGCAAGAGAACAGTTATTAAGCGCGTATCAGAGTGTTTTTTACGAGGCGAAGTAACAAGTGGCAATCAATCGGTTTAGAGGGGACGCATTCCTTGGAGAGAGTGTCCCTTTTGTCCAGAGAGGATTTCTAAGTGTGGCTCCGACAGTTCTATTACGCACACATGTTCACGGTAACGACTTTATTAACCGCATGCGCTGTCAGTGTTATGTTAGCATTTTCCTTTGACAGCCCATAAGAAAAACGGCATTTCTGCCGTTTGGTTTAAACTCAATTTGTAGAGAAGGATGTTCCATTATTAGCTTTAAACAAAGCAATCCGTCACCTAAAAAAATTCTTTATATTGAACATCTGCGGGCAATCTGCCATTTCTCATATCATCCGCAAGAAACGAAACGTTAAGCTGTACACTAGATGGAATTACTTCCTCAGAACAACCTTGATTTGTACAAAGCCACACCGGAAGTATTTAGAATAGTAATATTGTCGAGTTGCGATATTAACTGGTTTCATAACCTCTATATTACCTACTGCTATTCTCCTCCAAACGATTTTCCCCATACAGCTCATTCAGATGCTCGATATGCGCCACTCCCCAATCATTCATGGCCTTAAGGACAGTATGCATGCCCCGGCCGTACTCCGTAATAGAATATTCAACCTTGGGCGGCACCTGCTGATACACTTCGCGGTGAACGATATCGTGGTACTCCAATTCCCTTAGCTGCTGGGTAAGCATTTTTTTGGTGATATCCGGGATCGCTTTCTGCAGCTCGCTGAATCTCATCGTGCCATCTTCAAAAAGGCGGAGCAGAATCACAGGCTTCCATTTCCCGACCAGAATGTCCAACGCCGTTTCGAATTTGCAATAAGTCTCCATCAAAATCCTCTCCTAATCCTTTATTTACTCAAGGTTACTTTTTTCATACTATGTTTAGTTAAAGTAACTACTTCCTAGAAAAATTTCTATGGTTTATTATGCACCTTAGAGGTCGTTAGATTCAAGAGGGGGAGTTGGCAAAAATTTATGAATATCACATTATGGATTGTGCAAGGTCTTTTAGCATTTGGCTTTATGTATTCTGGTTGGATGAAGGCATTTCAGCACGAGAAAGCAAAAGCGTCCTGGCATTGGGTGAATGATATTCCGAAAGGGCTTGTTTCCTTTATCGGGATCGTGGAATTGCTTGGGGTGCTTGGTTTGATTTTGCCGCAAGCGTTGGATATAGCGCCTGTGCTGACGCCGCTTGCGGCAGCAGCGCTTGCCGTAGTCGTTCTTCTCGGAGCCCTGTTCCATGTGCAGCGTAAGGAATATCGGGACATTGGTGTGAACATTGTTTTCCTGGTGTTGGCCTTGATTGTTGCGATTGGCCGTTTTTAAGCTGAGAATCGACAAAGATGTGTTAATCAAAGATAAGCATGACTCATGAGTTAAGGAATGCCCCGAAAGGTCTGGTGACCAGGGGCACTCCTTTAACTTGTTATGAGATGTGAAGAGTAACAAAATAAACACTTCATCAAATCAATTTATATATTGATTAATAAAATTCAAGTTTTTTCTTTTTGGAATCAAGGAATAAAATTTTAAAAAATGGAAGGTGATGGTCTTAGGTGTATTAATAACAAAAAATAAAAGAAAAAGATGATTTGGTAACAAATTTTACTCTTTGAATTCTTCTTTACCAGCACTCTATCAGTCTACAAGTGAAATGACAGTACCTATAATGAGAAACACTAGAAAACATTTTTTTCACAGGAGGAATTTGAAATGAAAAAAAGTTAGCGATTCTTAGTCTGATTGTAGCCATCACAACTTTCTCTACTGTAAGTTTAAATGCTTCTTACGCTTCTGATTACAAGGCCTCCAATGAAAAGGCTCCTTTGATTACCCAAAATGCAGGCGCTTCCGTTGAGCCTCAGGCCGTAGCTTCTCTTGCACGTAAAGCAGTGGTATTTAATGATTCAGTATACAGCCCGGTTGATGGCAGAATTGTTGAGGTGATGGATGGAATAGATGATAATGTGCCGAACGTTCTGGGTGGAAATGCTGCAAATATGATTATCATCAATTATAAGGATTATGATATTTTGCTGTTACACTTAAAGAAAAATAGTCTGTTAGTCAAGAAAGATGACTTTGTCAGGGCCGGACAAGAAATAGCGAAAATAGGGAATTCAGGCTACAGCAGTGAGCCTCATCTTCATATTCATGCTATAAGACATGACAATTCGAGTGATTATTTCAATGGGACTTCGGTACCTATCACTTTTCATGGTATTTATTTGAAAAGGAATGATTTACTGCTTGACCAAACCCTTATTTTTCGTTGAATATGATCCCTGTTAGAAAGGCGGTTTAAGAATTGTTTTTCAAGTTTCCTTTTTTATTGAGCATGTTGTTGCGCGTTGTGGCTTTTGCAGCAGGCGTAGCTAACCCTTATTTTAATACACCTTGGAAAATTGTCGTGTTCATCCTGGTTTGTATCGCGGGTATTTTGGATTCAGATTCAGAGGGGCGGCCAAAATGGCTTAATGTCTCGGTTGCTTTTATTTTGGGTCTGCTTGTTAGCTACATTATATACCCGTTTATTAAATAGATACTCTATATTTCCAGTTTTACAAAAGAGAGGGATTATGATGTCATCGATTCCAATACATCCATTCAAAATGATCTTTGGATGGGAGAATGATAACGGCATTGGAGAAAGGCTGATTCAGCAAATTATTAGAGGAGAGAAGACGGCCACCTGTGCTCCCAAGTCGGAATATTCCCCCGAGGAGCTGCGGCAAACCTATGAGCCGGTCGGGCAGCTCATGACGGTATATGATAAGCATGACCAGCCGCGCTGCAATGTAAAACTGATTGAGGTGTTTGAAACGACGTTTGGCAATCCGGATTCGCGGCTTGTGCGCGGAGAAGGGAACGGCGATAACACTGCACAATTTCAGGCGGATCACCGGTTGGCATGGCAAAATCTGACCGAGGCAGGCATGGAGCTGAACGATGATACAATTCTGGTGGTCGAATTATTCGAGCTTGTGCAAGCTTGACAAAAAAATAACGCTCCTCTCCGTTAGGAGAAGGGCGTTATTTGGTATGGGCTTCTTCCTTGGCCGATATGTCGTACACAACTTCACTCAGCTTCACATGTCTGAGTTCCTCTTCCATCGCTCTTTGCGCATTGGAGAACACGGGTACAATCGAGGATTGGATGTTGCGTCCGACAGGACAATCCGGATTCGGCGTTTCATGCACGGAGAAGAGAGCATCTTCCTCCACGACATTGACTGCACGGTACACATCGAGCAGGGTGATGTCGTCAATGCTGTGCAGCAGCTTGGCCCCGGCTACGCCGGCTTTGACTTCAACGAGTCCGGCCTTGTTCAGCATGCCGATGATGCGGCGGATGACCACCGGATTGGTGTTCACGCTGCTTGCTATATATTCGGATGTATTTACACTCGTTTTATTGTACTCCAGCAGGGAGAGGATATGGATAGCTACGGCAAAACGGGTACTGATCATAGCTCACAGCTTCCTTTCGCGTAAAATAGTGCAGTACGGCTATTTTACCATAGTTTCACGTCCAATATAGCACCTATATTTATCCTGGGCGGAAAGCAAAGGCCCTCTTCATGCGCGGAACCTGGGCAGAACGAACCGTGTCCGGGAAGAGGGCGTGCTGCCCCATACAGCAGCTAAATGTTATTTCACTTCTTTTCTCCCACAACGGCGAAGCGCTCATTCACATGATCTGCCTGCTCGGCCTCATCCACGACGGCGATGGCAAAGTCCGCATAGCTGATGTAGCTATCGCCTTGCGCGTTGAAGAACAGATTGTCTTTGCCAGTCTGGTATGCTCCCGTTCTTGCTCCCTGGGCGTCAAAGAAGGCCGCAGGGCTGATGAAGGTCCACTGAATGCCGCTTGCGCTCTGCAGATCCTGCAGATTTTGTCCCTGGTTGGAAGCCGTAGGGAGAAATTGCTTTGGAAAATCAGGCGTATCCATCAAGCGCACGGTTTTGGCTTCATCCACATACAGGCTGCCTGCTCCGCCGACAACGATCAGGCGGGTTTGCGGTGCTCCCTTCAGTGCGCTGATCAGTGCGCGGCCTGCTTCCACATGCAGATGCTCCTGGCCTGGAGGGGCTCCGAAAGCATTGACGACGACGTCAAAAGCTTTAAGATCGTCTGCTGTCAGGCTAAAAACATCCTTTTCAAGGACTGCCGTATCACTTATCTTCGATGCGTCCCTCACGATGGCCGTCACTTCATGTTCTCTGTCTGCGGCCTCCTTAACGATCAAGCTTCCGGCTTTGCCGCTGGCACCGATAACTGCAATTTTCATTTTGTTAACCTCCCGGGATTTGAATGGTTTGATGCATCACTCGTGTAACCTATTCATGTAACTATAATAGTTACAAGAAGTGAATATGTCAACAACATTTCCTGAAGAGACAGATAATTTTTTTGGTGATCATTCACAATAATGATTTTTGTATCAAAAACGTGTGTCAAGCTTATGTTATACTGTTTAGTAGACTAATTTCTCATATTGAGGTGCGCGCATTTGAAAACTATCGTGGTGATAGGTGGCGGAATTACAGGCCTGACGGCTATGTATACTTTGCAAAAAGCCATGAAGGAGCAGAATCTGCAGCTGAAGCTTATCCTAGTGGAAGCGGACGAGACGCTTGGCGGCAAAATCAGGACGGTTCGCCAGGACGGTTTTATTATGGAGACCGGTGCGGATTCCATTGTGGCCCGTAAAAATGACCCTGGATTGATGGAAGAGCTGGGACTGGCCGGGGAGATTGTATACAATGCAACAGGCAGATCCTTTATATATGCGGACGGAAAACTGAAAAAGCTCCCTGCGGACGCGGTGTTCGGCATCCCCGTCAACCTGCAGGCACTGGCTGAAAGCGAGCTGATCTCAGCGGAGGGCAAGGTGGCCGCGCTCCAGGATTATTACACCCCGAACGAAACGTTCACAGAGAAGGACTCCCTGGGGGCGTTTCTGGAGCACTTTCTGGGCGAGGAGCTTGTGCGCAAACAGATTTCGCCAGTCATCTCCGGCGTATATTCAGGCGAGCTGGACAATCTGACAATTGCATCGACCTTTCCCTTCCTGCTGGAATACAAAAATAAATACGGCAGCATCATGAAGGGTCTTGGCGAGAATAGGGAAAGGTTCCTGAGAGGGGATGGTCGCAAATTTATTTCGTTCCATCATGGGGGTTCCGACCTGATCGACAGGCTGGAGGCCCGGTTGAACGATGTGGAAATTTTAAAGGGGACACAGGCCCTCAGTGTAAAAAATACAGGCGGGCGTTATGAAGTGGCCTTAGCGGGTGGACGTACGCTTGAAGCAGACTTTGTTGTCCTGAGCACAGTGCACACCTCGGCGCGTTCACTGCTGCAGGATGAAGCGCTGAACGGTGATTTCGACAGGCTGAGCAGCCGCTCGCTGATCAGTGTGTATCTCGGCTATGATGTTCCGGATGAGCGGCTGCCGGAGGATGGCACTGGCTTTATTGCCGCTCAGGGCAGTGGCCTTATGTGCGATGCCAGCACCTGGACAAGCCGCAAATGGGAGCATACCTCCGCACGGCAGAGGCTCCTGATCCGGATGTTCTACAAGAGCTCCAATCCGCATTTTGACAAGCTGCAGCAGCTGACAGAGGAAGAGCTGATGAACGTGGCCGTTAGTGATGTGGAGAAAAGCATCGGCATCACGGACAGACCCGTGACCAATGAAGTGACGAAATGGCGGGATTCCATCCCGAACTACCATCTCGGGCATCCGGATATTGTCCGGTCGCTGGAGAACATGCTGGCGGCAAGCCATCCCGGCGTTATTCTTGCGGGCTGCTCCTACTACGGGGTCGGCATTCCGGATTGTATTGAGAACGGGAAGCAAACGGGGCAAAAAATTATAGATGCATTAACGAATGCCTGAATGTAGTAAAACAATTTTTTCCCGTCGCAGCACTTTGCCTGTCGGGTTGCACGGAGGAGGCCGTTTGGGCCGAACATCGGTCCAATCAGTTTCTTCTTGCAATCCCAAAACAAATCACTTATTATAGACATTATAGATCTATAATATATTTTTTTGGGAAAGGGGGAGTTCGTTTGCAGTTCTCCAAAAGTACGGATTATGCCCTGCACGCTTTAATTCAATTGGGACTCTCGGAGCGCTGCCATAATGTCGGGATTAAGGAATTATCCTCAGCGCTTGGCGTTTCTGAAAGCTACTTGTCCAAAATCATGTCAAAGCTGAGACAGGATGGACTCGTTCGTGCCGTACCTGGAGTAAACGGTGGTTATGAACTTGCCAGGCCAGCTGAACAGATTACGTTTCTTGATGTGATTCAAGTGATTGAAGGAAGGCAGCGGCTATTCGAATGTTCGATTTCGAGCTCACTGCAGCATCGGCTGTTAGCACAACAGGAGAGTGATGAGCTGCGGGACGAGAGCCGATCGAAAAAAAATGAATGTTTGGTTGAGAGAGTGATGAATGGCGCGGAACAGCAATTGTATCAATACTTGCATGAACATACGATCCAGGCGGTACTGGATGAGACCTTCAAACGTTGCAAGCAGAGAACAAACAAGGAGTGATACACTTCTTGCACTTTAATTATGGATATAATAGATCGTTTATATGCTTATTTGAGAAATGAAAACTCAACGGTTCCTTATCAATAGATAAGCTTGGAGGAGAGATTTTATGATCGATTTAAATAACTTGAAGCGTGGTCCGATTATGATGGCGCTAATCGTCGGTATGTTTGTGGCCGCTTTGAATGAAACGCTAATGGGAAATGCTTTCCCCGAACTCATGAATTCGTTTGATGCGTCTGCGACAACGGTTCAGTGGCTTACCACCGCGTATTTGCTTGTGGTTGGCGTACTTGTCCCGGTGACAGCGGTATTGCAGCAATGGTTTACAACCCGGCAAATGTTTCTGTCGGCAATGAGTCTGTTCTTCGCAGGTACGCTTATTTCGGCCGTATCACCGGCATTCGGCGTGCTGCTGACAGGGCGAATTATTCAAGCAATTGGCACCGGTATGCTGTTGCCTCTGATTATGAACATTATTATGACCATCTATCCACCGGAAAAAAGAGGAGGCGCCATGGGGATGTTAGGACTCGTCGTCATGTTCGCGCCGGCGATTGGCCCGACGCTTTCGGGCTTGATTGTTGATGGGCTTTCGTGGCGCTGGCTGTTCTACCTGGTGTTGCCGTTTGCGCTGCTCTCCATAATTGTAGGGGCCGCTGTCCTGAAGAATGTGTCAGAAGTGACCAAACCGCGAGTAGATATCCTATCCATTGTGTTGTCGACCATCGGCTTTGGCGGAATTGTCTATGGGTTCAGCAGTGCAGGTGAGCAAGGCTGGTCACAGCCGTTGGTAATTTGGACGATTGCCGCAGGGGGCGTTGCCCTGGTTCTGTTCATCTGGCGGCAATTGTTGCTTAAAGAACCTGTTATGGATTTGCGGGCGTTCAGGTATCCCGTATTTGCACTTGTTGCCGTACTGATGTTTGTGCTTTTGATGACGTTCTTCTCATCCGCCATCATGCTTCCTATGTTTATGCAAGGTGTGTTGATGATGACTGCCTTCAAATCAGGCCTGGTTCTGTTGCCTGGGGGAATTCTGAATGGGCTTATGGCACCAATCTCAGGCAAGCTTTTTGATAAATTCGGGCCTCGAGTGCTTGTCATTCCAGGACTTGCTATTGCCGCCGTTTCGTTGTGGTTATTTACCTGGTTTGGAGAAACGACAACGACCGGATTTCTTATCGCGGCACACATTACGCTGATGGTTGGCATCGCGTTAGTGATGATGCCTGTACAGACAGCGGGGCTTAACCAGTTGCCTCGTCATCTGCACCCACACGGGACAGCAATCCTGAATACGCTGCAGCAGGTATCCGGCGCTATCGGTATTGCCCTCTACATTAGTATTATGTCGGGCGGACAGAAGCAGTATTTGAGTAACGTGAGTGATCCGGCGTCTTCCATTGAAATCACCAAGGGTCTGGCAGCAGGTATTAACAACGCTTTTTGGTTCGGCGTGATCATCGCACTCGTTGCGCTTGTGCTCGGTCTCTTCCTACGTAAAGAAAAAGCGCCAGAGCAGGGACAGCAGGAAGCAGAGTGATCCGCCATTGACGCAGAGTATCATACAAACTACAAGAATCGCAAGAACATTTTATTATTGGAGGAATAGACAATGAGAATAGATGTATGGTCAGATTTCGGAAGTCCCTTTTGCGTGATCGGAAAAACAAAACTTGAGCATGCGCTTGATAAATTTGCAAATCGGGATCAAATTGAAGTGGTATACCGCAGCTTCCAACTCGACCCTCATGCGGAGAACAGAACATTAAGTCTCCAGCAGCTTGCTCTTGAAAAGAGCATGACTGTCGAGCAGTTGAAAGCCAAGCAGGCACAGGTGGCGGAAATGATTAAAAACGAAACGGGACTGATCGCTAATTACGATCCCATAGTTATATCCAATTCAAGCTTGCTGGCATTTGTCTTTAATAACGAATATTTGATTTTAGGAGCTCAGTCGGAGGAAGTTTTTTTAAATACTTTAAACGCGATTTGGGAAAAAGAAAGCAAACCCCTAACATCGGAAGTAGAGAATCAATCAGAAGGTGATCATAGCTGTACCGACGGGAGCTGCAGTGTGTAATTGGCCTGAATCACTAAAGGAGAACAATAATGTTCATTAGGTACATCGGAGGATTTATATTCAATAAGTTAATATTCTAGCAAAAAAGAACCGGTATATCCGTGGTATACCGGTTCTTTTTTGCTAGACATTTGAAGCTGTGAAATTAGAGGTTTACATCTTCGAATCTGGCCTCATATTCATACAGCTCTGCTTCAACCTGCTCAAGCAGTTTTTTGCCTGCCGCATTTTTGGCATTGGATTGATAATAAGTAAATTATCAGGTGTCGTTTGCAAACGAAATTATCTATAGACAGGGTTTGTTGGATGGACTGAATTTTCGAAATACCACTTTAAATAACCATGTTCAAGAGCATTTTGTGGGAGAGTTTCAAGAAAGCACCGACATCAGATAACAAAGAATTCACGCTGTATGACTTTCGCTCCCTAGGTTTTCATGTGTATAATTATGGAACAATCAGATAACACACAACCCAGCCTAGCTACCCTAGGCTGGGTCACTCGTGAATACAAGAACGTTATATAATAAATTGATGAGAACACTTGTACGCAGGTGTGATTACAGGTAAAATATAGATACAATTGAATCTTGGGTGGGATGGTGTCCCTTCGAAAGGAGGTGAGACCATGGAAGTGAAAGATGCGATGACTCTGATGCTGTTATTCGGAACATTTATTCTTGCACTTTTAACATATATTAATAACAACAAGAGAAAGTAAAAACCCACCCAATGGTTGACCGCCGAAGGTGGGTTTTTATTCCGATGACTTAAGAAGGGATAAACCATCCAAGCCAATTGTACTGACCAAGTGTTCGCTGCACTTGGTCTTTATTTAAGAATATGATAACACATCAGAAAAGATGAATCAAAGCTAAAATAAATAATTGAAGTGAATAAGGCTTGACGACTTTTCACGCAACAAGAACATAGTTTCTTTTCCGGTTAGATGGTGATTTAAACAGAATCGAGCTTTGGACCCAAAATAAAATGCTTGACAATGAATTCGAATAAAATCTATTATAGACTCGTAAAGTCTTTTATTGAGGGGGATAAATGAGAACATAAAATTCAAAAGCTAAAATGATCTATTCATTAGTAATCAGGGATATAAAGAAGCTTTAAAATCTATTTATTAGTTGAAGAGTGGAGAGATGCATGTGACGACAGTTGAAATAAAACAAAATGCAGTACAAAACTATAAAGTCATACCTATTATGATTTCATTGTTGTTAAGCGGTTTTATCGGAATGTTTAGTGAGACGGCGCTAAATGTTGCATTAAGTGATTTGATGAGCCTATTTCATATTTCCGCCTCGACGGCACAATGGCTCACGACCGGTTATCTGTTGACACTCAGTGTTCTTGTACCGGTATCAGGCTTACTTTTACAGTGGTTCACGACCCGACAGCTATTTATTGCTGCACTCAGCTTTTCTATCTTAGGTACGCTTGTATCGGCGCTTGCACCCGGATTTGAGGTATTATTGATTGGACGTATCATACAAGCCGCAAGTATGGCACTTCTTCTTCCGCTAATATTTAATACCATTCTTCATATTTTTCCAGCAGAAAAAAGAGGGACGATCATCGGTATCCTTGGACTTGTTCTTGTAGTCGCACCTGCCGTTGGGCCATCGGTATCAGGTTTTTTGATTGATACTTTAGGATGGCAGTGGATCTTCTGGCTGTCTATTCCGTTTTTAGCCATTGCACTTTTATTTGGTTCTCTCAATTTGCAAAATGTATCCACTATTACTAAGCCCAAAATTGATATCTTGTCACTTATCGTATCTACATTTGGCTTTGGTGGAATCGTGTTTGCTTTCAGCAAAGTAGGTGAAGGTGATGGTGGTTGGGGAAGCACGGAAGTCATCATTTCTATGTCCATCGGCATACTTGCGTTGATTATTTTTATCATTCGTCAGTTGACGATGAGTCAGCCGATGTTGAATTTACGGGCTTTTAAGCATCCTATGTTTACCATTGGCACATTAATGCTGGTTGTTTGCATGATTATTTTGTTAACCACGATTATTGCATTACCTATGTATCTAATTCAAGGACTTGGTTTCAGCACTTTAAAGGCAGGGCTTGTCTTGTTGCCTGGAGGGATTTTACAAGCAGTGATGTCCCCGGTAATGGGGAAACTATTTGATAAATTTGGTCCCAAATTGATTGTGCCTATGGGGTTGGTTTTGACCTCCACGTCGCTTTGGTTCTTCACTGGTCTTAACACCTCGTCCTCTGTTGCTTTAATCGTTTTATTTCATTCTTTAATTATGATCAGTAATTGTATGGTGTGGACGTCGCAGGCGAATGGGTTAAACCAGCTGCCTCCAGAACTATATCCTGATGGTAGTGCAATTATGAATACATTCCAACAATTGGCAGGGGCTGTAGGCACAGCCGTTGCGGTTAGCATCATGACAGCGGGTGTCAATCGTTTTATGAATGACGTTTCAGACAAAACAGATCCCGTCAATGGCCCTCTATCCATAATTGCAGGCATTCAACATAGCTTTGTATTCCCATTAATTGTTGCTATCTTAGGGTTAATTTTCGCTCTATTTATCAAGAGAGTTCATGTAACAAAGGGCCTGGAGAAATAAGCAAAATCAGCACTAATGATTTCAAGTTCGATTTATGACACTGTTAACGAAGGATGGTTGGTTTATGGAAGAAAAACTGCACCCTGAACTTAAAGAATTGTTTTCAGTTTTGCCGAAAGTCATGTATACGCGAGAGAATTTAGGTGCGAAAAGGAAAGAGATGCACGAGATGTTTGCCGGCCTGGCTGCATCTCTGCCCGTTAATGATGAAGTTCTAACTTCAGAGAGGTATGTTCCGGGAGCAGCAGGGGACCCGGATGTCAGGATCAAAATCTATGAACCAAAAGTGAGGGATGAAATTCTGCCAGGCATCCTGTATATTCACGGTGGCGGTTATATCCTTGGTTCTGCTGATATGATGGACCCTGCCATGCAGCAATTGGTATCGGAACTTAATTGTGTCATCGTGTCCGTGGATTATCGACTGGCTCCGGAGCATCCTTTTCCGGCCCCGCTCGAAGATTGCTATGCTGCACTGCAATGGTTTTCTGAACATGCTGAAGAGTTGGGAGTGAATTCATCCAGAATCGCAGTGGTTGGCGCCAGTGCCGGCGGTGGATTAACGGCTGCTCTTTCTCTTTTGGCAAGAGATCGGAAAGGGCCTTCTATCGCATTGCAAATGCCTCTTTACCCGATGTTGGATGACCGGGGCACAAGCCAATCCAGTAATGAAATCACAGATGAAAGAGTATGGAGCAAAGCCAAAACCCAGCTTGGGTGGGAAATGTATTTAGAAGATAACCGTGAAGTTTCCCCATATGCTGCTCCAGCACGTGCAACTGACTTGTCAGGGCTGCCACCTACATACACATGTGTTGGTGACCTGGATCCATTTCGTGATGAAATCATCGATTATGTATTAAGGCTAACGCAGGCTGGTGTGCCAACAGAATTTCATTTATATCCCGGATGTTTTCACGGCTTTGAGGAGTACGCTCCTGCTGCTGAGATCAGCCAGAGATTTGTAAAAGAATATAAAGAGGCTTTAAAGCGAGCCTTACATCAATGATTAATTACCGAAGTGGTTTTATCACTGTCTACTAAATTTTTCAAAATCCGATTCTAAGCGGAATACACGCTTATTCAAAGCCGCGATTTCAGAATCTTTATCAAGAATATTATCATGAATTCGGTCAAAAAGTGCGGAAATGTCTTTAGGCTGACTATCTTCGATACGTAAAACAGATTGTAAAATGTTATCGATTTGGAGCGACATCTGTTTTTGATTCTGTTCTAAGAGTTTTTGGTTCTGATCTAAGGATTTTTGATTTTGATCTAGGAGTTGTTGATTCTGATTCAACTGTTGAATATCATTTTTTATGGACTTTATTTCTTGTAAAATTTGATTTAATATTTGCTCCAAATCCATCACGCACCTTTCGTAACGATATTATAGCATGAATAAAATTATTACAGTACAAGGGCAGCAAACAATACGAAAAATACTGCAAATCAGTTTAAACCATGATAGTCAGGAGCGTGTAATATGTCCGTATACTTCGAAGTGAAGGAATCATTTACAGTTGTCGGAAAGTTAGGACAGGGCTTTGCATCCGAAAGTCAAAGTTGGATTCCATCCCTTTGGCAGGAGGCAAATCATAACTTTGAAGAGATTCGCTCATTAGCAAAGACTGATGCGGAAGGGAATATCGTGGGGATATGGGGGGCGATGAGTGATTTAACTGAGAGCTTTAAACGTTGGACAGATCAAGGCAAGTATTTAGCCGGGTGTGAAGTGTATGATGACTCAGTAGCCCCAACTGGGTGGACTAAATGGGTAATTCCCTCGTATAAATTTGCAGTAATGAAGTGCAATAAAAACACATATCAGGAAAAGTTCAATTATATGATTAACGAATTCATACCCCATACCAACTATTCAATCGTCGGGGCAGTACATGAATACTATAATCCGTCTGAAACAAATGGAGATTTATATCTGTATTTTCCTATTGAAAAAATAAGTAAGGACAGATTGTAATATGAAGTGCGACACCTATTGGATATAAGGCGAGGGATAGCCGGAGCGGCAGTTGTTGACAATGGCGTCCACCTTCGACTATATTGTAGGTACCTTTTCTCAAAGGAGAGATTTTGATGTCGGTGAGTGTTCTTAACTAATCAAATTCCATACTGAAGGATGGTTGGTGTATTACTGAAAAAAATGCTGCGGGAGCAGTGTTTCTTTGTGATACCTTCGAACAGCCTTGGAATTAGTTAAGAACAGCGGATATCATATGATGCCTTTGGAAAGGTCTGTCATTGTGCCCTTATCCGTGCTGTGTTCAGCGCGGTTTTTTTGTTTTCGGCACCTTTGGCGGAATTGGAATGACGGGAGGACCGTCTATTCAGCCTATCCTTCTTTTAAGGCGGAGAATGAGCTTGCTCATTCTTCGTCTTTTTTTTGTTGCCAATACACTTACAAGGGAGAATCCAAAAATGAACGAACAGGATTTACAGCGTCTGGAATACGGAAGAGTAAAGGAAGAGCTAGAGCGGTACGCCGTGTCCTATCTGGGCAAGCAGCAGGTATCGCGGCTGGCGCCCATGACGAACGGGAAGCTGATCCGCAAAACGCTGGATGAAACGGCGGAAGCCAAAGCGCTTTTGCAGCATGGGGCAAGTGTGCCGGTGCCTTCCATGGAAGGGATGGAGCATATTCTGGGCCTGCTGGGTACAGGGTATGTGTTCAGCGAACAGGAGTTTGCGCAAATTCATCAGTTTCTTACAAGCTGCTCGCAGTTGATCAGGTACATGAAGGCCAAGCGTGATGCGGCCCCGCTCGTCAGTTCTTATGCGGCTTCGATGTATGAGCTGGAGAAGGTGCGGTCGGCCATCGACGGCAGTATCCGCAGCGGACGCATCATCGATGCGGCCAGCAAGGAGCTGTCCAGAATCCGTAAAAAAATAACAGTCATTGAGGAGCGCCGCAAGGGCAGGCTGAACACCCTCATGAGCAAACACCGCAGCATTTTACAGGAGCATGTCCTGAGCACCCGCGGCGGAAGATATGTACTGCCTGTCAAGAAGGAGCACCGCAAGCAGGTCAAAGGCATCGTGCTTGATGAATCGGCCAGCGGGCAGACTGTGTATATTGAGCCCGAGGATATCAGGACCCTGCAATATGACCTTTCCGCCCTGCAGGCGGAAGAAGCGCGGGAGGAGATGAAAGTTCTCAGCGAGCTCACGTTATTGGTGGAAGAGCATGCCCAGTGGATGCACATTAATGCTGAAACGGTAGGCATGTACGATTTCTTGTTCGCAAAGGCCAAATATGCGGCTTCCATGGATGGAGGCAATGTGGAGCTGAACGAGCAAGGAGTGATACAGCTGGTCGAAGCAAGGCATCCGTTCATGGGCAGCTCCATGGTGCCTTTGAACTTCGCCCTCGGCAGGGGATATACCTCGCTGATCGTTACCGGTCCGAACACCGGCGGCAAAACGCTGGCCCTCAAGACAGTCGGATTATTAACGGTCATGGTGCAGTCCGGTCTGCTTGTCCCGGTCCACGAAGGCAGCATGTTCGCAGTGTTCCACCATGTGGCGGTGGATATCGGTGACGGCCAAAGCATTGAGCATGCACTCAGCACCTTTTCCGCGCATATCAGGAACGTGATCGAAATACTGCAGAACGCGGATAACCGGACGCTGGTGTTGATCGACGAAATGGCTTCCGGCACGGACCCGGGCGAAGGTGTCGCCCTTTCCATCGCAATTCTTGAAGAGTTGTACCGGAGGGGGGCGGCTGTTATCGCAACGACCCATTATAACGAAATCAAGAGCTTTGCGGCGGCGGCTTCGGGCTTTGAGAATGCGCGCATGGAGTTTGATCCGCAGACGCTGCAGCCACTGTACCGTCTGCACATCGGAGAAGCGGGCCAGAGCTACGCCTTCCAGATTGCCCTGAAGCTGGGCATTCCGGAGCGGCTCATTCAGCGTTCACGGGAAATCGCGCAGGCAGGAGCCGCACAACCGGTTGATGCAGATCAAGCTGTCCCTAATGCTGTACCTGATATAGAGCTAGAAGAAACGCCAGAAACGGCAGAAGCTGATCATGCTGTCGAGCAGACGGTGAAAAAGGAGACGCCAACCGTGGAGGTCATAACGAACGATGCCGGCGATCCAACAGTGGAAAATGGGCCATCCGAGGAAAACCCTGCGAATGACCAATATGTATTCCAATTGGGAGACAGAGTCACGATTCCTTACCTGAAACAGAGCGGCATTGTATGCGATACGGAGGACAGCAGGGGAAATATCGGCGTTCTGATCCGCAAGCATAAAATGAAAATCCACAAAAAGCGGCTGCGCCTGCATATTGAGGGTAAAGAATTATATCCGGCCGACTATGACCTGGACATCGTGCTTGACTCGAAAGAAAACCGCAAGAAGCGGAAGCTGCTGAAGCGCAAGCATGTACAGGGGCTGATCATTGAAAAGCCGGAGGAGCAGGATTAACGCCAAGCAAACAAAAATCCGAGTGAGCTCCACATAACTTTATATAAAGTAGCTTGATATTAAAATAAAATATTGTTATGATAAAAAGGAAGTGACTATAAAATATTAATTACAGGAGGGAACACCATGAGTAAAGATTTTTTCACTGCGATTAAAGAAAGACGTTCTTACTACGGAATCAGCAAGGAATCCGTCATCTCGGATGCACGTATTCAGGAGATTGTGGAAGAGGCCGTTAAATACACTCCTTCTTCCTTCAACTCCCAAAGCGCCCGCGCTGTCGTGCTGCTTGGTGAACAGCATGACAAACTGTGGAATGTTACAGAAGATATTCTGCGTGAGGTCGTAGGCGATGAGGCGGCATTCGCTTCCACGGCAGAGAAAATGGCTGCTTTCCGCAGCGGCTACGGCACGGTGCTCTTCTTTGAAGATAATGATGTAGTAGCCGGGCTGCAGCAAGGCTTTCCATCCTATGCCGACAATTTCCCGGTATGGTCCAACCAGTCTAACGGCATGTTACAACTGGTAGTCTGGACAGCGCTTGAACAGGAAGGGCTTGGCGCTTCGCTGCAGCACTACAACCCGCTGATCGATGAGAAGGTGAAGCATGAATGGAGCATTCCTGAAAGCTGGAAACTGATTGCCCAAATGCCGTTTGGCAAACCTGTTGCCCAGCCGGGAGACAAGGAATTCAAACCGATTGAAGAACGCGTGAAGGTTGTAAAATAAGCTTTGACACCTAAAGACGCAAAAGAACGCCGGAGATAGGCATCCGGCGTTTTTTTGTGTACTATTAACTTTAGAATACAGTCAATTCATCAAAGGAGGCAGTGTATGTACAAGAAGTTGGAGTCCTACTGCCTGAGAAAAAAGGGAGCGGTCTCGACCTATCCGTTCGGCCCGTCCGCGCAGGTATTCAAGGTAGGGGGCAAAATGTTCGCCCTGCTTGTTGAAGAAAACGGCATGCCGGCCATTTCCCTGAAATGCGATCCTGTCATCGCTGAAAATCTGAGAGAGCAAAATAAAGCCATCCGCCCCGGCTACCATCTGAACAAGCAGCATTGGAACACGGTTACAGTTGACGGGTCCATACCGCAGTCCGAGCTGTATGCCATGATGGACCATTCCTATGAGCTAGTCCTGAAAGGCATGACCAAGGCGGCCCGTTCAGCCATCGAAGACCGGCTCGTCTGATAAATCAGATTTCAACGGATTCTCCAGGAGCAAGCACCTTGCCCTTCAGCCCTTTGGCTTCAAGCTGGGCGACAAAGGCTTCGGCGTCCTGCTTGATGATCGGGAACGAGTTGTAATGAACGGGAATCGTCAGCTTGGCGTTATACCACTGTGCTGCCTGCAGCGCATCCTCAGGCCCCATAGTATAATGGCCTCCGATCGGGATCAGTACCACATCGATGGAATAGCGTTCGCCGAACATTTTCATATCGCTGAAGAGGCTGGTGTCGCCCGCGTGCAGAATCGTTTTGCCTTCCGCCTGAACAATGTATCCGCCGGGCTCGCCGCCGTATATAATTGTCTTTCTTTCCTCATCCACAATGCCGGAGGTGTGAAATGCCTGAATCATTTTGGCAGTGGCGAAGCCGAGGTCATAGGTGCCGCCCATATTCATGCCGACCGTGTTCAAGCCTTTCCAGGACATGTAGGTGGCCAGCTCGACATTGGCGATAACGGGAATGCCGTCATTCGCTTTAGCGATGGGCTCCGCATCCAGGATGTGGTCCATGTGGGCATGGGTCAGCAGAATGGCGTCGGTTTTGATATCTTCTGGTTTGGTGACCGCCAGCTCGTTGCCGCTCAGAAAAGGATCGATCACGAGGGATTTGCCACCCGTCCCGATTTGAATGGAAGAATGTCCGTGATAAATGATTTGCATGGCTGTTCACTCCTTCTACATAATAGAATCCATATTCGGCCAGAGTATCGGGTCATTCCTGTGATGCTTTTCCAGCCTGATAAATGTGTCATATATACATACGATCGTACATATTCATGATATATTCTAGCTATTTCCGAGTCAAGCAGGAGGTCATCCTTTGTTATCGGTTGAAAAACAGATGCTGTTCTTAATGTCCCGTACTGGGAAAATGAATATTCAGGAGCTGCTGCGGATCTATGAAAAACGGGGTTATGCCCCTACGTATATCCGCAGCTCCCTGTCCCGTCTGAAAAAAGAGGGCTATGTCATTTCTCATGCGCGATCCGTATACCAGATTACAGACCTGGGACGGTCCTTCCTGGCCTCTATCAACAGCAAACCGCTGCGGGTCAGAGAGGCATGGGACGGGCGCTGGCATGTTGTGATGGCGGGTGTGCCGGAAGCACAGCGGAGAAAAAGGGATGCCTTGCGCGCTGGCTTGCTCCAGTTTGGCTTCGGCATGCTGTATAACGGGGTGTATATCAACCCATGGAGCAATATCGATGACGTGAACCGCCTGGTCGACAGTCTGGGCTTGTCCGGCTGCGTAACCTTCGTTAGCGGGATGATGGAAATCGGCAGCATTACACCTCAGCTTGCGGAGAAAATATGGCAGCTGGAAAAGGTGGAGGCCCTGTACCGCGACAAGTGGCAGTGGTACCAGACGGAGTTCGAACCGCTCCTGCAGCGGGCAGGAGGGCAGGAGGACTCTCCGCTGGAGCTGTTTCTGCTGTATCTGTCCCTCGGAGAGGCGGTCAGCGATTTGTTCCTGCTGGACCCCATGCTGCCTGAAGAACTGCTTACTCCGGTGTGGGAGGAACATCATGATAAGCTGGAGAAGATGATAGAGGCTTACCGCCAATTGGCCGGACGTATTCCGGGAGATTCGCTGTATGCCCCTTTTGTGGTAGATTAGACAGCGACCTCAAAACCAAAAAGACTTCGACCGGCGGAGCGGTAGTTCAAAATTATAATCCTACAGTAGATACTAACTTGACTTGGTATGATGGTTATGTCTCCAATAATAAATATTATGGGGATGTGATTTTTAGCTACAAAATTGGTGTCCAAGGCGTTGGTGGGGTTCAGTTGGGTAATGTATACTTAGGAGTAGTAGGTGATAAAAATGGAAAGACAGGAGGATATTTTTATACTGAGTAAAATTAAAGGCGTGGTGCGTGAAAATGAAGAATAAAACATTGTGGATTATTTTGGGAGTCTTTGTGGTACTTGCGGCAATTGGTGTCATTAATTTTTATTCCGTTAATTCTGGAATGTAGACAGAAAGAAGCAGGTCGAATTTATATCCGGCCTGCTTCTTTTGTGTACACCCAGCATGGGCGGCTCACCATTTTTTTGAGGGTGGCAAATCTATCCTTTTTTGCTAGAGTAATAGGGAGGGGATTTCCCTTCCAAAACAAACACAGGGAGAATGTCCATGAAACAGATGCACAAATGGGTTTTATGCTCCGCCCTGCTGCTGGGGCTCGGGGGAACCGGCACGCTGGCGGGAAGTGCGGAAGCAGCAGGTGGAGTAAGCATTACACTTGATGGTTATCCGCTTCCTTTTCCGGTGGAGCCGCAGGTTATGAAAGGCACGACTATGGTTCCCTTCCGCGCGATCTCGGAGGCGCTCGGCATTAAAGTGGTATGGAACCAGGCCGCGCAGACGATTACGGCGACAAAGCAGGGAGCGGAAGGAACGCAGCAGGTTGTACTTACCATGGGAAGCACGACAGCTCAGGCAGGGGGGCAAAATGCCCAGCTGCTGGTTGCCCCGCAGATGATCCAGGGCACTACGATGATTCCGCTCAGCTTCTTCAGCCAGCAGTTCGGTGCTGATGTATCCTGGAACCAGGGGGCAAAAACCGTGTCGATTACGTCGCCCAAGGAGGACATGTACACCGCCGGCTTCTATGCGCTGTCTTCCTATAGCGAGATCAATCGGGTGCCTGAATTTGATTCCGTGGCCTTTGGCTGGAGCCGTATCGGAACAGATGGTGTTTTCACGACAGGGGCAAAGGAATACGGTTGGCCGCAGTCAGCCGGGGATGTTACGCCTGAATCGATTATTCAGAGCACCTCTGCTCAGGGAACTGCACCTTATTTGATGGTATATTCGGTCGACGGCAATCTGGAGCTGACGAAAAACCTGGAGGACCAGCAGCTGCAGGAGCAGACCCTGACGCAAATCGTGAATACGGCCACGGAAAACGGCTTTAAGGGGATCGCCCTGGACCTGGAAGGCTTGGGCTGGAGCGGGGATAAAGCGAAGGCGCGAACCGATTACAACGCTTTTGTCAAAAATCTGGCATCCCGCGCCCAGCAGGCCGGCTTGAAGCTGACGGTCGTTCTGCATCCATTAAACAGCGCTTATACAGGTTATGATTACGGCACTTTGGGCAAGCTCGCCGATGAACTCATTATTATGGCTTATGCTTATGGAGACGAGAAGAGCCCGGAGCCTGCTGATAAAGTGGATGAGGCGATACGTCTGGCACTGAAGGAGACCGGGAAAGAGAAGCTGGTGCTCGGCATTTCCGTGGCCAGCGAGAACAAGCAGTCGGTCAATACGAAAATCGGGCTGGCGAAGCGTTATGACCTGAAAGGCATTGCTGTCTGGAGGCTGGGGCTGATCGGTCAGGACGTCTGGGATGAAATGAACAAGTTGATTGAGTTCAAATAACTGAGATATTGACATAGAAAACTGACATCAATTGAGAATATTGGTGTCAGTTTTTTATTTTATGGAGTGTATCCGCTGCTCTGAGCCTAAATATATATGATTGGAAGTGGATGTTATGAAACCGTTTGATCCATTGTCTTACCCTTATCCGTCGCAGAGGAATGCCGTTTATGCACGCAACGGGATGGTTGCTACTTCCCAGCCTCTCGCCGCACAGGCGGGTCTGGAAGTTCTGAAAAAGGGCGGAAATGCTATAGACGCAGCCATCGCAACCGCTGCATGCCTTACGGTCGTAGAACCGACCTCGAACGGGATCGGCGGAGACGCCTTCGCCATCGTATGGACGAAGGACGACAAAATGCATGGCTTGAACGCAAGCGGTCCTGCGCCTCAAGGCATTTCCATCGAGGCTGTGAAGGGGGCGGGTCATGAGAAAATGCCTGCATACGGCTGGCTGCCGGTTACGGTTCCGGGTGCTCCCTCAGCTTGGAAGGCCTTGTCCGACCGGTTCGGCAGGCTGCCGTTCACGGAGGTTCTGCAGCCTGCCATTGATTATGCCGAGCAAGGATTCCCGATTTCGCCGATACTGGGCCATAATTGGCGTGCCGGATGCCGCCGCTTCTCTGAAGAACTGAAAGGGCCGGAGTTTGCGGGCTGGTTTGATACGTTTGCCCCGGCAGGCAGAGCCCCGCGCATCGGGGAGATCTGGAAATCGCAGGGGCACGCCGCCACACTGCGCAGCATTGCGGAGACCGGTGCCGAATCGTTCTACCGGGGAGAGCTGGCGGAGCGGATCGATGCCTTCTCCAGAGAGCACGGCGGGCTCCTGCGCAAGGAGGATCTTGCGGCTTATGCTCCCGAATGGGTTGATCCGATTTCGGTAAACTACAAGGGTTATGATGTGTGGGAGATTCCGCCGAATGGACAAGGATTGGTGGCGCTGCTGGCCCTGAACATTCTGAACGGTTATGATTTCTTCGCCCGCGATGCAGTAGATACGCACCACAAGCAGATGGAAGCGATGAAGCTGGCCTTCACTGACGGGCTTAAATACATTACACAGCATGACAAGATGAGCGTGAGTGTGGAGGAGTTGCTTTCATCCGCTTATGCCGAGACACGCCGGGCACTGATCGGCGATGAAGCGCAGATGCCGGAGCCTGGCGAGCCTGCCCGCAGTGGAACAGTTTATTTGGCAGCAGCAGACGGGGAAGGCAATATGATTTCCTATATACAAAGCAACTATATGGGCTTTGGGTCGGGCATCGTCATTCCCGGAACGGGAATCGGCCTGCAGAACCGGGGCCACTCCTTCTCGCTTGATCCGTCCCATGCTAACCGTCTGGAGCCGGGCAAAAAAACGTATCATACGATTATTCCCGGCTTTCTTACGAAGGATGGCAAAGCCCTCGGCCCGTTTGGTGTCATGGGCGGTTTTATGCAGCCGCAGGGCCATATGCAGGTGGTCATGAATCTGGTGGATTTTCAGTTGAATCCGCAGGCTGCGCTGGATGCGCCGCGCTGGCAGTGGATTGAGGGCAAGACGATTGAGATCGAGCCGTCTTTCCCGGAGCATCTGGCCCAAAGCCTGATGCGCAAGGGTCATCAGATCAGGCGTGCGAGCGGCCCCGGCGGCTTTGGACGCGGGCAGATCATTTTGCGTGATCAGGCCAGCGGTGTGCTGGTCGGTGGGACAGAGTGGCGTACAGACGGAATGATAGCCGCATGGTAGAACATTGAAATACAGAACCGCAGGCGCGCCCCGTAACGTTTCCGAAAAAGGAGCTAACCCTCAGTTTTTAGCTGAGGATAGCTCTTTTGGCGTTTCGTAAAACAGAACGAAAAAACGCCAGAATACACAGTCGGGCATCCTTGTTGCGTTATGAGGTGAAAAGAGGATATGATGGTATAGGTAATTTAATTTTGTAAAATCATTTTGAATCCAAAGGAGATACGGAGGGTTTGAACGATGTCTGAACATAGATCGTCCAAGGGAAATTCACTGCATAATGTCAAAATATCCGTACTGGATCTGGCCCCTATCACAGTCGATGGAACAGCGGCGGACGCGCTGCGCAACAGCCTGGATCTGGCTCAGCATACTGAACGGTGGGGTTACCACCGCTATTGGGTCGCTGAACACCACAACATGCCCGGAATTGCCAGCTCGGCTACGTCAGTTGTGATCGGTCATATTGCAGGCGGTACATCCACGATCCGGGTCGGCTCCGGGGGGATTATGTTGCCCAACCATGCGCCGCTGGTCATCGCCGAGCAGTTCGGCACACTGGAGTCGCTCTATCCGGGGCGCATCGATCTGGGGCTGGGCAGAGCGCCGGGGAGTGACAGAAGAACGACGCTGGCCTTGCGCAGGGAACTGAACAGCGGGGAAGATTTTCCTGAGCTGCTGGATGAACTGATAGCTTATTTTGACCCGTCGGCTACGTCTTATCATGCGCCGGTCCGGGCGGTTCCCGGTGAAGGGCTGCATATTCCGATCTGGCTGCTCGGGTCCAGCGATTTCAGTGCGCAGCTTGCCGGCCGGAAGGGGCTGCCGTTTGCCTTTGCAGGTCATTTCTCGCCTGACTATACCCAGCGTGCGCTGCAGGCGTACCGAAGCAGCTTCCGGCCGTCTGATGTGCTTCAGGAACCCTATGTCATGGTAGGTATCAATGCGGTAGCCGCGGATACGGATGAGCAGGCCGAATGGCTGGGTACGACCATGGAGCAGCAGTTTCTGAACATCATTCGCGGTAAAACCGGAATGGTGCAGCCGCCTGCCGACATGGAGGGAAAATGGACCGAGTATGAAAGAGCCGCCGTGGAGAAGCAGCTGAAATCCACCATGAAGGGCGGTCCGCAGAAGGTGCGCGAGCAGTTGGAGGCTTTTATAGCGGAAACCGGTGCGGACGAACTTATTATTAATTCGATGATTTACGACCATAAGGACCGTTTGAGATCATATGAACTGATCAGCGAGGTGATGAAGGAGCTCCGCTAAGAGACATGCAATCTGGTCTTTCGTTCAAAAAATAGGCGGCAAGCAGGGCTATTTGCCTCATACGTTTGTCTATCTAAACGCATATGATGCCTATGTAAACGGAAGAAGGGAGGAATTGGCATGTCGGCTGCATATGGAGGTTTGGGATGTGGCGGCTTTACTTCCACTGGTGCAATCCTGGTTCTTTTCATTTTGCTCGTAATCATTACCAGAGCCTTCTGGATCTAATTAGGAAAACAGCTTTAGAAGGGAGGTCAAGCAAATGAGCGCATGCAAAGGCGGAGGTTACGGTGTAGGTTACGGCGGTGCCTGGACTTCTACAGGTGTGATTCTGGTTCTCTTCATCCTGCTGGTTATCATCTCCCGCACGTTCTTTATCTAAAACCTTATGATTGATTTTCATACATTGCCATAGTTAGGATGTAAATGATAAGCTCTGACGCTGCTGACGTCGGGGCTTTTTCACATTGCCGGTATTTTCCCCGGCATTAACGATACACTTATTACAGCAGCCGCTATGCAGTCTGCACCAGTTGAACGGGTTGCCTACAGCTTCCTGCGCTTCATGGGGAAGCCCTTTTCGCCATGGCTGGCTACAAAACTGTCCGAGTGGTACACTGCAGGGGCACCGTTTTATTTCGGAGATGGTTCTGGTCGGTGTTGCGGTATTGCTGATCCGGGACTCCGGATATGGAGGAGGGGAGGATATTTAATGAAGCAGCATTTATATATTAACGGCCGGCGGGTAGAAACGAAGGAGTACAGGACGCTGCGCTCGCCGTACAGCGGAGAGGTCATCGCCGAGGTTGCGGAGGCTTCCACCGCGGATGTTGATGCGGCTGTTCAGGCCGCGCTGGAAGCGAGACCGGCCATGCGCGCGCTGCCGTCTCACCGCCGTGCTGCCATTCTGGAAAAGCTGGCAGTGCTGCTGGAGGAGCGCAAGGACGAGGCTGCACGTCTGATTGCGCTGGAAGCGGCCAAGCCAATCAAGACGGCCTTGGCCGAGATTGACCGGACGGTGCAAACCTACAAGTTCGCAGCAGAGGAAGCGAAGCGAATCCACGGCGAGACGGTTCCAATGGACGCCGCCCCTGGAGGGGAAGGACGCCTTGCTTATACAGTGAAGGAGCCCGTCGGCGTGGTGGGAGCCATTACTCCGTTTAATTTCCCGATGAATCTGGTTGCCCATAAGGTCGGTCCGGCCATCGCTGCAGGCAACACGGTCGTGCTCAAGCCAGCGGAGCAGACACCACTGTCTGCTTACTTGCTGGCGGAACTGCTTGAGGAAGCCGGGCTTCCTGCCGGAGCACTGAACGTTGTAAGCGGAGACGGAAGAGTAGCCGGGGATCGGCTGGTTACGGACCCTCGTGTCAACTTTATTACCTTTACAGGCAGTCCTGCCGTAGGGACGGAGATCCGTTCCAAAGCGGGGCTGAAGCGTGTAACGCTTGAGCTGGGCTCCAATTCAGCGGTCATTATCGACAGCGGTACGGACATCGATGCCATTGTGCCCCGTTGTGTAAGCGGAGCCTTCTCCAATCAGGGGCAGGTATGCATTTCCCTGCAGCGAATTTACGTGCTGGAAGACTGTTATGATGAATTCACGGACAAATTCATTAAAGCTGCGCAGAAGCTGCACATCGGCGACCCGCTTGATCCGGATACCGATGTATCTGCCCTCATATCCGCCAAGGATGTGCAACGGGTACAGGAATGGATCGGGGAGGCTGCCAGCATGGGAGCGGTAGTGGCGCTCGGCGGGGAAGCCGATGGACCGGTGCTTAAGCCTACGGTGCTGCTGCAGGTGGACCCGCAGGCCAGCGTCTCCTGCCGGGAGGTGTTTGCACCGCTTGTTGTGATTGAGCGTGTAGCTTCCGTTGACGAAGCTGTGGGCAGAGTCAATGCTTCCATTTATGGTCTGCAGGCTGGAATTTATACAAGGGATATTGCTAATGCCCTTAACGCAGCGGACAGACTGCATGTCGGTGGAGTGATGATCAATGATATTCCGACCTTCCGCGTTGACCATATGCCGTACGGCGGTGTCAAGCAAAGCGGCATCGGACGCGAGGGTGTCAAGTATGCGGTAGAGGAAATGCTGGAAGTGAAGCTGATCGTGATCAACCGCCAGTAAAATTGCGGCATGAAACAGAGTAGCCCAGTGCGTTAGTGGCTGTCCAATAGCATTGCGATGCTTTTGGGCAGCCACTTCGTTTTAATCCGCCAATCGCGGACCGTCTTCTTAGAAAATATTCCGTTTACGTTTAAAGGTTTATTTCGGCGGATTTTGCAGCTGAGATAGAAGGATATCCGCAAACTGCTCCAGAAACGCCTGATCCACGCTGTCGAATCTGCCTTTAAGCGGGCTGTCGATATCCATCACGCCGATCAGCTCACCGTCCTTGACGAGTGGAACGACGATTTCGCTGTTGGAGGCCGCGTCACAGGCGATATGACCTGGAAACTTGTGAACATCCTCCACAACAATGGTCCGGCGCTCCGCTGCCGCTGTACCGCATACGCCGCGTCCCAGCGGTATCCGGATGCAAGCGGGAAGGCCCTGGAAAGGCCCGAGCACCAGCTCCTTGCCGTCAAACAGATAAAAGCCTGTCCAGTTGACATCCTGCAGAAAGTGCGAGAGCAGCGAGGATGCATTAGCCAGGTTGGCTATATTGTTGGTTTCGTCATGGATCAGTCCTTTGAGCTGACTCAATACTGAGGCGTACTGTTCAGCGCGTGTCCCTTCGTAGGGCATTGCTTGAAACATGATTATCTCACTCCTGTCTTCTCATGGCTGGACATTCATAATTGCTGAAGGCGCTGTTGCTCAAACCCTTGGAAGGCTGCAAATTACCGGAGAAATGCATGAGCTGTCTACCAGCGGTTAATTAGTTTAAGATATAATGTTTTGCCCTTTGGCGTCAAGAGAAAGAAACTGAAAATTCCCAGGGGGGCGGTTGTATTTGCATATGTCCTGTGCTTCAATGTTAGAAAGCAACCGGCATGCACCGGAAATGGGGGGAAGAATGAAGATGTATGAGTGCAAGGGGAGCATCCCCGTATTGGAAGGCAGACGAATCCGGTTGCGCAAAATGGAGGTGAGGGAAGCGCGCCGGGTGTTCACGTTTTGGTCGGACAGTGAGGTAACCCGTTATATGAACATGGAGTCCATGTTCTCGCCGGAGGATGCGGAGGATATGATTGAACTGCTCAACCGTCTGTCCCTTTCGGAGGATGCAATCCGCTGGGGCATCGAACTGAAGGAAAACGGCGAACTGATTGGAAGCTGCGGGTTTAATCACTGGCAGCTAAGCGGGGCCTTCAAGGGTGAAATCGGCTATGAGCTGTCCCGTTCCCATTGGAGAAAGGGCTATATGTCCGAAGCTCTGGATTTGCTGCATGCCTTCGGATTTGAGACGATGAAGCTGAACCGGCTGGAAGCCATGGTGGATCCGCGCAATGAACCGTCGCAGCGGCTGCTGGAATCCTTTGGCTGGAGCAGGGAAGGTTTGCTCCGTCAGGTTCAATACACTTCGACAGGCTACAAAGATATGCTCTTGTATTCATTGTTATACGAGGAGTGGAATAAGAAGGAAAATGGTACCTATGCAAATCACCAGTAAATCAAAAGGCATCTCTGCCCTGCATGGAGCAGGTCCGCTTAGCAAGCTCGTCATGCTGCTCTGCGTCAGTCTGCTCGGCATGGTCTGGAACACGGTGCAACTGCAGGCCCTGCTGCTCGGGGCGCTGATTCTGACGGCCAGACTGCTGGCGGGCATTGCTTTCTCAAGGCAGCTCAAGGCGATGTCCTTTCTCGTATGGATGGGCATTCCTTATTTTGCACTGACCCTGCTGGCTGTTCGCAACGGCACGGTGTGGCGGGAGTGGGGACCGCTGGTCATCACGAATGAAGGCTGGAATACAGCGGGGGCTTTGACTCTGCGCATGTTTGTGCTGTTTCTCGCCTCATTCATATATATCGCTACCACGGCTCCGCGCGATTTCGTGCAGGCTGTTCATCAGAAGCTGAAGATCCCGTACAGATTCGCTTTTGGTCTCTCCATCGCATTGACCTTCCTGCCCCTGCTGGAGGAGGAAGGGAAAGTGATCGCGGCGGCACGGCGTGTGCGTGGAAGCAGGCCTTCCCGCGGTTTGGCAGGACAAGCCCGCTGGTGGGGAGGATTCGTCGTGGCCGTGCTGGTCAACGCGGTTCGGCGTGTGCAGCAGACGGCTTCCGCTATGGAAGGCCGGGGGTTTGGGGCATATCCTGACAGGACTTATTTGCGTCCGGTTGAGGCTTCTCCTGCAGGACCGTGGTGGGCTGCTCTATTAGCGGGCACTGTGCTGCTGCTCATATGGACGATTTGAGCTTCATCACGGTCGATTCCATACTTAAACCGTGAAGGGGGTTCTTGCGCTCTCATTGTCAACTTAAAATAAATAAAACAGGTTGACAATGAGACGTGCCTATCATACCATGTGAAAGAGAGTGAGTCAGAAATGGGAGAATAAGGAGCTGCCGATTGTGAAAAAATTTCGTTTTTCCGCTTTTACTACCTTTGATATTGTTCTGATGGCTATGCTGGCTACAGCGAACGGGGCGATGACCTTTTATTTGTCTGTTGTCAACAAGACGCTGAACAGCCTTGGCGGCCCGATTGCCACCTCCACCATTGTCGGCCTGTACATGGTTTACGGACTGCTTGCCTACTATATTATCCGCAAGCCCGGCACGGCTGTGATTACTTACGCGTTCGGTGCGCTTGTGCAGTCGTTCATGGGCACGGCTTACGGCTTCATGTCGGCGATAGCGGCAGCACTCTGCTATATGATTGCAGCCGAACTGGTCTTTGCCCTGCTGCGCCACAAGGTATGGAATGTGGGGGCGCTTATGCTCGCTGGCGGGGCGATGGTTCCGCTGTGGTTTATCGTAGCGGCCTATATGTTCGGTTATACGAGCTGGGGCTGGCAGGTGCTGGCCATTGCGCTTGTCGTTCGCGTGATCAGCGGAGTGCTGCTGTGCGGAATGCTGACCAAATGGCTGGGAGACGCCCTCGGCCGTACAGGCCTCCTGCGTCGTTATGCCTGGAGCCGTGACGAGCGTGTCTGAGCCGAAGCGGAAGGAGAAGAACGGGGAGCCTGCCGGCGGTGAAGGCAGGCTCCCCGTCATCGTAATGGATCAGCTAGGCTATCGTTACAATGGGGAGGAGTCGTCTGCCTTAAGCGATATAACGCTGTCGATCAGGGGTGGTGAGCATACCGCCATTCTCGGGGCCAGCGGCAGCGGGAAGTCTACCCTCTGCCAGCTTCTTAACGGCACGCTGTCCCGGGCAGGTCTGGGGGAAAGCACAGGCAGCCTGACTGTATTCGGACTGGACCCGGCGGAGGCGGATATCGCCGCAATCGCCACCACCACGGGCGTGGTGCTGCAGGACCCCGATGCGCAGCTCATCCGCGAAACGGTGGAGGATGAGGTGGCTTTCGGTCCGGAGAACCTGTGCGTGTCTCCGGACGAGATTGGGCGCCGCCTGGCGGATGCGCTGGAGACGGTCGGCCTGGCTGCCGAGCGCCATTCCCGGGTGCGCCGCCTGTCAGGCGGGCAGCGCCAGCGCACCGGCATCGCGGCGGTGCTCGCGCTGCAGCCGCAGCTCGTCGTCTTCGACGACGCTGCGGCGAATCTGGACCCGCCGGCCCGGCACGATTTCGTGCGCCTTTGCCGGCGGCTCCGGGCCGGAGGCCGGACGGTCGTCACCGCGTCCGGCCGCATGGATGAGACGGCGCTGGCCGCCCAGCGCGTCATCGTCCTGGCGGGCGGGGCCGTGCTGCTCGACGGCCCGCCTGAGGCGCTGCTGCGCTCCCATGGGGCGCAGCTTGCAGCCCTTGGGCTGCTGCCCTCCGCGCAGGGGGGCAGCGCCAGCGCACCGGCATCGCAGCGGACCTCGCGCGCTCCCCTGCTGGAGGTGAAGGAGCTGTCCTTCACCTATCCGGGGAGCAGCCGGCCGGCGCTGGCCGGCACAAGCCTTGCGCTTGCCGCGGGCGAACGCGTCGTTCTGCTGGGCGAGAACGGCGCGGGCAAAACGACGCTCGGCAAGCTGCTGATGGGCCTGCTGCCCGTGCCACGCAGGCGCATGTTCTGGCAGGGAGCCGATATGGCGAAGCTCCCTGTCTGGAGGCTGGCCGCGGAGATCGGCTATGTGTTCCAGCAGCCTGAACACCAGTTCGCCGCCGCGACCGTGTGGGAGGAATGCCTGTACAGTGTCCGGGCATTCCTGGGCCTGCGCAGACAGGAGGAGGTGCCAGCCGAATACGAGCGGCGGGCACATGAGCTGCTGCGCCGGAGCGGCCTGCAGGAGAAGCTGCAGGCCTCGCCTTATCTGCTGAGTGGCGGCGAGAAAAGACTGCTCAGCACGGCAGCGCAATTTGTGCTGCCGCGCAAGCTGTACATTCTGGACGAGCCGACGGCCGGAACCGATTATAAAGGGGCGGAGATTTTCCTGGAGCTGTGCCGGGAGCAGTCGGAGGCTGGAGCGGCCCTGCTTGTGATTACGCATGATTCCGAGCTGGCCGGTACGCTTCCCGACCGTACGCTGCGGTTGACAAAGCCGCGCTAAACCTCCAAAATATAACATGATTGTTACAGGCGGGCCTTTAGGTCCGCCTGTTCTTGCCTGCCGGATCAGGAAACCCCCGGTTTTCCGAATACAAATCATAGAGAGGATTTGAAGCATATCGTGGATACACAGCAACCCATGAAACGCAGCTTGGTTCTGGTCGGAGTGCTGCTCGCCACCTTCCTGGCAGCCATCGAAGGCACGGTCATTGGCCCTGCCGGCCCGACGATTGTCAGTGAACTGGGCAGCGTATCTCTGCTGAGCTGGATTTTTACCTCGTATTTGCTGACAATGGCGGTTACAACGCCGATCTTTGGCAAGCTTACCGACTTGTATGGCCGTAAGCCCATTTTTCTGATCGGCTGCTCCCTGTTCGTAATCGGCTCATTGCTCTGCGGATTGGCCGGGAATATGAATCAACTGATCGTATACAGAGCCATACAAGGGATCGGCGCAGGAGCGGTCATTCCGGTAACCTTTACGATTATCGGCGACATTTATACGATTGAGGAACGCGGCCGGGTGCAGGGAATGATCAGCTCCGTATGGGGGATTTCCTCCCTGCTAGGGCCCCTGCTGGGCGGATACGTCTCCTCTTACTTCGGCTGGGAATGGATTTTTGTCTTCAATGTGCCTTTTGGTATAGTGGCTATGTTCTTTATCGCTCGTTATCTGCACGAGCAGGTGGCCAAACGGACGGCCAGGATTGACATTGCGGGGGCCGTTACTTTCACCATCGGCATGGCCGCCCTTTTGCTCGTCCTGACGCTGGGTGGACAATACATGAGCTGGTCCTCGGGAGTGCTGCTTGCTCTTGCTGCCGGTGCAGTCATATTTCTGGTGCTGTTTCTGATTATTGAGCAGCGGGCACAGGAGCCGATGGTTCCGCTCAAGCTGTTCGGCATCCGCGATATTGCGGTGTCATGTATAGCTGCCCTGCTGGTCAGCTCGCTGCTGATCGGTCTGACGAGCTATCTGCCGCTCTGGATTCAGGGGGTCCGCGGCGGTGATGCGGCTTCATCAGGGCTTGCGCTCTCGCCTATGGCTGTAGGATGGCTGTTTGGTTCGGTGTGGGGAGGCCGCATGATTGTGCGGCTCGGCTCGCGCTTTACCTCTGTCCTCGGCCTCAGTTTTATTGCGGCTGCTGCGGTGGTGATGCTGCTGATAAGCGAGTTCTCGCCTGTATGGCTGATGCTCGCCGGAACCTTTATGTACGGACTGGGCTTCGGCTTTTCAATGACCTCGTTTACGATTATTGCGCAGTCATCGGTCGGTTTCCGGCAGCGTGGAGCTTCCACTGCGCTTAATACATTTTTGCGCACACTGGGTCAGACCGTTGGCGTGGCAGCCTTCGGGTCCTGGCTGAATTACCGGATAACGGAGCAGTCAGCGGCTAACCATCTGTTGGAGCAGGGAGTGACACAGGAGGAAATCAGCGGTCTGCTGTCTGCCCACTCGGGGCAGCAGATGAGCGTGCAAACTGCACACCTGTTGAGACAGGTGATGGAAAGCGGCCTGCATTCCCTGTTTCTGATTATGACAGTGATTGCGGTGGTCAGCTGGATCGTGGTGTGGGGGCTGCGCAATCAGCCGCCTGCACCTGAAGAAGAGGGTGCCCAGGTTTAAGCTGAAGAGGCCATTTACGGACCTGGTGCCGGAAATGGCCTCTTCAGCGCATATTTGAAATTTTAGAGTTAACATACAAATTTCGTTTCCTCCGTTTCACAGGGGGCAAAATACGTTATTTATGCGTAGAGGACGATAAGCTTTCCGCACTGCGGCCCAGCTTCTTCAACAGCTTAATCAGCTGATCCATTTCTTCATCGCTTATTCCGCTGTAGGCCCTTTCAATTTGCTGTGTATAGGCAGGATAAATCGTATCCATGATTCTGCGCCCCTCCGTCGTCAGCTCCGCATGGATAATGCGCCGGTCCTGCGGACAGGGGTGACGGAACAGATAACCCTTGCTTTCCAGCTTGTCGATGACATAGGTGACATTCCCGCTTTGCAGCAGCAGCTTGGCGCCAATCTGCTGGATAGGCTGCGGTCCTCTGTGATACAGCACTTCCATGACAGCGAAGGCTGTCGGGTTGAAGCCGGCAGCTTTGATGCCTGCGACTGAATGCTCGCTTATACTCTTGAACGCTTTGGAGAGCACACTGTGAAGATGCATAGATTTTAGGGTAAGAAGAGAGGCTGAATCCAGCATATTCATTCCGCCTTTATGTTATGGATTTGGGGTTGAACGCCCGGACTTCCGAACGGGCAATCGTGCCCATGGCATAAGTTTACAGGGACTGGGTCTTGTGTTATATGACGTTTGTCACAGTAATTGCATTTTTAATTATTAAATTTTTATTAAAATGCTTGGATAGATTCGCGTACGTGCACAAGGGCGGGAAAGAAACAGGTCTTGAGATATGTTCTTTGCTCTTAAAAACGGAAGGAATTGGGCATATTACTATTAAGAAGCTCAAATCAACATACTAGATATGGAGGTACATATATTATGAATATGGAAAATACGCCCTTAAAGTTTGAATTCAGCGAATCCTTTGCAGCCGATTCGGCCTGCAGCACACTGAAAGAAATCGGCTATGATGCGCAGCGTTCTGGAGAGGGGGGTCTGTATGTACGGATTGAGAACCAGGATGTAGAGTCTGCATTGGAAATTTGTCAGGAGCATGGGGGCTGCCTGAATATCAACGACGGCATATATCGACAGGGAAGCGGACTCAGCGCCTATGGGTTGGACGAGGTCGTGATTCCCGCCCATCTTGTAAATGACGATTGGAATGAGAGTTATCTGACCGGAGCAAGCAATGATTTCAAGACTGAGGACACCCTGCATGCCCCGGACGCCCTGCACAATGTGTCGGAAGACGCTCCGGCCGCAGCGGATATGGACGGGTTCCCGGGCAGTGTCAAGGCATAGTGAAATGAATGTGCGGAAAGATGCGGAAGGTGCTTTCTCGAGGAAGCGCCTTCCGTTTTGGGGAGACTACATCGCCGCATGCCGGCCGGCGTTATAACCGGTGGTGAAGGCGGCGGTAATGTTGTATCCTCCGGTATAACCGTGAATATCCATAATTTCACCGCAAAAGTACAGTCCGGGCATCAGCCTGGATTCCATCGTCCTGGGGTCGATTTCTTTCAGATTAACCCCGCCTCCTGTAACAAAGGCTTCCTTGATGGAGAGCGTGCCGCTGATGGAAACCGGAAACTCCTTGATCAGCCGGGCCAGCTCCCGCCATTGCTGCTTCGGAATATGGTCGAAGGTCAGATCCTCCCGTAGCCCGGCCTTATCGAGCAGCAGTGGAATCAGCCTTTCCGGCAGATAACCCTTGAGCGTATTTTTGAGCGCTTTTCTGAAGTCTTCCTCGGCCAGTTTCCACGTCTCGGTGTGTATTTCATCCTCATATTTATGAGGAAACAGGTCCAGTGTAAGAGGGACTTTTCCCGTTCCATGCTTTTTCAGTTCTTTTACGACAAATTGACTGCAGCGCAGGGCAGCAGGACCAGAAACTCCGAAATGGGTAAAGATCATGTCCCCCTCGTGGGTGATCACTTTCTTGTGCTTCGGATTCCAGACAGTAAGGCTGACGCTGCGCAGAGAGAGGCCCTGCAGGCTTTTATCCTGTATAAACGGTTCATTGGACACCAGGGGCACCTCGGTGGGGTAAAGCTCTGTGATCGTATGCCCGGCCTTTTCCGCCCACGCGTAGCCGTCCCCTTCGGAGCCGGTATGAGGCACGGATTTGCCGCCCACGGCGATAATCACCTTGCTGCTGCGGATTATGCTTCCGGACCGGAGTCTGACCCCGCAAGCATGTCCCTCATCATACAGCACCTCTGCCACCGGGGAGTTCAGATGGATTTCCACGCCTTCAGAACGGACTTTTTTTACAAGCGCATCCACAACGGTTTTTGCCTTGTCCGTAACGGGGAACATGCGTCCGTTATCCTCTTCCTTCAGCTGGATGCCAAGCTTTTCGAAATAGGCTGCGATGTCCTTGTTGCTGAAAGCGGTCAAAGCGCTGTACAGAAAACGCCCATTGCCTGGAATATGTCGGATCAGCTCATCCAGTTCCTTGGCGTTGGTAACGTTGCAGCGGCCGCCTCCGGAAATACCGAGCTTGCGTCCAAGCTTGGCTCCTTTTTCAACCAAAAGCACCTTAGCGCCCGTTTCACCGGCAGCCGCTGCAGCCATCAGCCCCGCGGAACCGCCTCCAATTACTACAATGTCGTATTTCATCTATTATTCTTCTTCCTTTATTAAATAGTTTCATGTTCACGTATGGCCTCGACAACTTTTGGCGCCCGGGGTCATATTCCGGGAACTCACACATATATTGTAATATATTGTTGCCTATGTTTTAATCGAACTATCAGGCGACAGATGAGAAAGGGGGAGAGCCATTTTGACCGAGATTAGGGAACAAGTGCTGCAGCTGCTTTTGGCCGGAATGATGGCAGGCCTCTTTTCACTGCTCGCGGACAGGGTTAATGATTTGACCAAAGGAAAGCCTGCTTCTGAAGAACAGAGACATGAATGGATTTTGGCGGGATCCTGCATTCCCGCTATCTTCCTTTGTCTGCTGTTCCGCTCAGATCAAGCTCCGCTGATTCCGCATTTGGGCTTTATACCGCTGACGGCAGCATTATTGTATGCCAGGGTTTCCACTGCTTTTATACTTACTTTACTTACTGCTATCGGGAGTCTCCTGTTAGCGCCCGATCCGGATCGGATGGCGGTGCTGATTGATTCGGGTGTTTTGCTTGCTCCGGCGGCGTTAGTGTTCTCTTCACGTTTTAAACAGGGGAAGCCTGCCTTTAAACTCACAGTCTTCTCAGTTTTTATCCTTGCCCAATTTGCCCTTCATTACATAACTGTGCTGACGGCCGGAGATACGCCTGACAGCTTCTCTTTATCGGAAGTACCGGTATATCTGGGCTCGGCCCTGTTCTCCGTACTGACAGCGTGCCTTATTTCTTTTATGATTGAGAGGGCCTTGAACAACAGGAGATTGCGTTCCGACCTGGAGCAGACGACGGTCCGCTTGCAGTTGGAATCCGGCAAACTCAAGGCATATCTGGAGTATATGCCGTCGGCGACCGCCATTTTGGATCGGCAGGGCAACATCATACATATTAACACAACGATGCTGGAATATTACAGGCTTAGGATTCCCGAGCTTCATAAAGAAGATATCGTCGGTGTGCATTTTTCCACGCTGGCGGAATCTGACCGCCTTCAGGAGTTGGCTTTGAGCTTTGACAAAGCCCTGCAAGGCGAGCGGGATACGAAAATTTCAAAATCAGGGCCTTATATTTATTTGTCCAGTATTTCCCCTATTTATGAGCCTAACGGCGAGATTATGGAGGTTCTGTATGTAATGCAGGATATGACGGAACTGGAAATGCTGCGGAGCGAGATGGGGAATGTAGAGCGCTTGAGCCTTGTTGGACAAATGGCTGCGGGAATTACGCATGAAATACGCAATCCGATGGCGGTGGTCCGCGGTTTTCTTCAGCTGATGCGGGAAAAATCCCCGGTGTCTCTCGATCATTATTACCTGATTGTTATGGAAGAGCTTGACCGGGCCAACGGCATCATTAACGATTTCCTCTCTCTCGCCCAGAATCGGATTGTCGAGAAGGAGGACAGCCATCTGCACAGCCTTGTGCAGGAGCTAGTGCCTCTGCTGTGGGCTGACGCCAATTTGCGCGGCCAAAGCATCGAACTCAAGCTGGATGATAGCGTTCCCAATCTGTACCTGAATCCGAAAGAAATCAAGCAGCTGATCCTGAACCTGGCCCGCAACGGAATGGAGGCTATGGGTGATAAAGGCATGCTGACCATTCTGACCCGGACCGATGGAGAGTATGTCGAGCTGGAAGTGAGGGATACGGGTTCAGGCATCCCGGCGGAGCGAATCGGGAAGCTGTTTGAGCCGTTCTACACCACTAAGGCGAAGGGGACAGGGCTTGGGCTTTCGCTGTGCAAGAGAATCGTTGAGCGTCACCACGGCACGATCGCAGTCCATTCGGATGAAGGCGCGGGAACTTCATTTGTCGTAAGACTGAGAAGGCTTGCGGACTATCCGGCAGCCATGTCTGAATTGCAGGGCTCAAAGGAGGCGTAGCCTGCTTGGCATACCGCATTCATAATACAGCGACAGGTTTGCTTTCACGCATGATGAATGTATAATAAAAATAATCCTATACAAGTTAAGAATTATCCATAAAGGAGTGAACAGGTAATGTCTATGTCTTTTGACCAATATATGAGGGATATGGTTCAGCCCATGAGAGATGAGCTCACGTCCATCGGAATCCAGGAGCTTCGTACGCCTGAGGAGGTTGAAGCCAATTTGCCGGGGGACAAGGGAACAGCGCTTGTGGTTATCAATTCTGTATGCGGCTGTGCGGCAGGTCAAGCTCGTCCGGGCGTCGCGAAGGCGTTGCAGAATGATGTGACCCCTGATCATTTGTTTACCGTTTTTGCCGGACAGGACAAGGAGGCTACTGCCAAGGCGCGTGAATACTTCGCCCCTTATCCGCCGTCTTCCCCTTCCATTGCTTTGATGAAGGACGGAGAACTGGTTCATTTTATTGAACGCCATCAGGTGGAGAATCGTTCCGCCGAGGAGATTGCGGAGGATTTGACCGGCGCGTTTGAACGCTTCTGCCGTTAATAAGGATAGCGCCCCGCATCTTTCGATTTCCGCGAAGCTGCCGGGGCGTTTCGTTTGTCCTCAATTTTTGTCCCACATTCTAGTAGGAGAGGTGCATATCTGATGACATTGCAGGAGCAGATCATTGCTGAATTAAATGTCAAGCCCGTGATTGATGTAGAGGCCGAGGTTCGCCAGCGTGTGGATTTTCTGAAAAGCTATGTGGAAAACGCCAGGGCGAAAGGGTTGCTGATCGCTATTAGCGGCGGAATTGACAGCGCGGTGGCTACAGGTCTTTGCAAACGCGCGACGGACGAGCTTACACAGGAGCATGGGGAGGAATATATGACTCTCGGTGTGTTCCAGCCTTACGGAACCCAATCGGATATTGAACACAGCTATGCGGTGGCCAAGGCCTTCGAATTGAAACATATGGCGGAGACCAACATTCAAACTCCGGTTGACGATATTGCGGCCGAGGTGAACAAGAGCTTTGCAGCCTTGAATATTTCCCGCACGATGACACCTCAGGGCAAAGGCAATGTGAAGGCGAGAACCCGTATGGTTGTCCAGTACGCATTGGCCAATGAACTGAATCTGCTGGTGGTCGGAACCGACCATGCTTCGGAGGCGATTACGGGCTTTTACACCAAATGGGGTGATGGAGCTGTGGACATTACGCCGCTGACCAGCCTGAATAAACGTCAGGTACGCCAACTGGCGAGCTATCTTGGGGTGCCGCAGGAAATCCTGGACAAAGCTCCTACCGCAGGATTATGGGAAGGTCAGACGGATGAGAAGGAACTGGGGATCTCCTATGAGGACAACAGCGACTACCTCGAAGGCAAGGAAATCGATCCTGCTGCCCGTGAGCGGCTGGAAAGCTTCTACAAAAAGACGGCCCACAAACGGAATGCGATTCCGGGTATCTGAACTATCATGTCATGAAAAAGCAGCAGTGGCGGAAAGCCGTTGCTGCTTTTTTGCCGCCTGCTTTTCTGTCCGCTCTCGCAATGGCTCTGGCCACCTGTTAAAATAGATTTTATGCCAAGCGTGGAATACATCGGTTTTGCCGTTTGAGGGCACAGAGAGAGGAAGGTAAGTTCTGTGATCTATGGGATCGGACATGATGTGGTGGAGATTAAAAGAATAAACCGGATTATAGAGGGAAGTCATCGGCAGTCGTTTTTGCAGCGTATCCTTACTTCGGACGAGCTGGCGCTTGCTGAAGAGCGTTCAGGAAGGTTGAGCGAATTTGCAGCCGGACGGTTTGCCGCGAAGGAAGCTGTGTCGAAGGCTTTCGGCTGCGGTATTGGGAAGCTGATCGGTTTTCAGGATATGACCATTCTGCCTCAGCCGGGAGGACGCCCTGCCGTACAGCTTACGGAGGCGGCCTGGGAAAGGCTCACGCTGCCGGACAACGGGGTTTATAACATTCATCTAAGTATTACTCATCAGACAGAGCTTGCATCCGCCTTTGCCGTGGTGGAGCGTATGTCGAATTAAATAGCCGTACAGGAGAATTCAACGTAATGACTAATTTGGAGCAAAGACGCTTTTTCAGCAGAGAGCTGCTGGCATGGTATATGGGGAATCGGCGCGATTTGCCATGGCGCAAGCACAGGGACCCTTATTTTATCTGGGTGTCCGAGATCATGCTTCAGCAGACAAGAGTGGATACGGTGATTCCTTATTTCAACCGTTTTATAGAACGCTTTCCCACACTACAGGCTTTGGCGGACGCCCCCGAGGAGGATGTGCTGAAGCACTGGGAGGGGCTTGGCTACTATTCAAGGGCGCGGAATTTGCAGCAGGCTGCCAGACAGGTGGTGGAGCTGCATGGCGGCCGTATTCCGGATGACCGTGGCGCTGTTGCGGCTTTGAAGGGAGTCGGGCCATACACAACCGGGGCGATTATGAGCATTGCGTTTAACCGCCCGGAACCTGCTGTGGACGGGAATGTAATGCGGGTACTCTCCAGATATTTTCTGATCGAAGAGGATATTATGAAGGGCAGCACACGAGCTGGTATGGAGGAACTGGTGCGCGATCTGATTCCCGAGGACAGGGCCTCGGACTTCAATCAGGCGCTGATGGAGCTCGGGGCGCTCGTATGCACGCCGAAGTCACCGCACTGCCTGACCTGTCCAGTCATGGAGCATTGTGAAGGCAGGCTGGCCGGCAGGGAAGAGACGCTGCCCGTCAAGACCAAGGCCAAGAAGCCACGCCTTGAGCAGCGTTCTGTCGCTCTGATTGAAGGGCAGGGCCATCATGCAGGACGGATACTGGTCCGCCAGCGTCCGGCTACAGGTTTGCTTGCACGAATGTGGGAGCTGCCGCACGTTGCATCGTCCCCGTCCGGCACGGAAGGCCCTGTGCCCGATGAGCCCGCCATGGACAGGCTGGCCGGGGCGCTGATGGATGAGGGCTTACCGGTTTTTCCGGTGGCGTTTCTGCGTGAAGCGGAGCATACGTTCAGCCATATCCATTGGAATCTGCGGGTATTCCGCTGTCTTGAAGGGGAGCCTGGTGCGGGGCTGAAGCAGAGCTTGGCGGCAGAATCCCGGGCTGAGTACAGGACAGAGGCCGCATCTGTAGAAGAGGGGACATCCGGAGCGGCTGTACGCTGGATTAATCGCAGCGATATGGAGACCCTGGCCTTTCCGAAGGTGTTTCTTGATATTCTTCGGGACTATTTTGATAGTAAATAACTCAACTTTCGCAGCATGAAATCGGCAAACAGGCCTTGATGTAACTGGGCAAAACGGAGATCTACTGCTGGAGCTGACGCTGAATCAAAGCAGACAGCTTTTTGCTAACTTCTTACAAGAAGGGGATTCGCCCCCCCTCAGAGTCTAGTAGCCAGAGTGATGGGTGTCTATAGGGTGGTGTCTGGTGTCCGTTGCCTGATGCCTGATGCCTGGTGCTTGGTGCTTGGTGCTTGGTGCTTGGTGTTTGGTGCTTGGTGCTTGGTGCTTGGTGTTTGGTGCTTGGTGCTTGGTGCTTGGTGCCTCTCCATACAGCCTTGCACCATTATCCCTTTTGATCAGAATGCGGGGGTGTTGAGGGTTTGGGGCCTAGGGGAAGGAATAAAGAGAAAAGAGAAACGAGAAAAGAGATAAGAAAAAAAGAGGCAGCTCAAATGGGATGTTCGGCTTGAAATAGGAACACATGTTTGTTATAATGAAAAAAAGAACTTATGTTCGTGGATTATGGATTATGTTACTTTAACGTGCCTAAAGTATATTTTCGGTTCCCGGTTTCTGGTTTTCTGTACCTGATCCAACGGGATAATCGTGCAAAGCTCCTGAAAAGCGAGTATCACATGTCTTGCCACGATCGGCTGGCGGCTTGACTGTCCAGCACTAGAAGGGGATTCGAATTCCTCGAACCCAGCAGCTACAAAGGTTTAAATTGGATTTGGGCTCTGCGAAAGTTGAGTAAATAAAAAAGGCTGTTCTCCGACGTAGTCGTGCCGGGGAACAGCCTTTTGTGCATCCTAATGACCGGCGCTCTTGCGCGGGATGGCTCTGCGTAGAAACAGGGAAAATACCAGCCCGGCCACGGCGATACCTGCCGCGACAATAAACGCGTCGTTAATGCCCTTTATAGTGGACTCGGTAACGGCAGTTTGATATACCTGCATGAGAGCGAGATTCTGGCCGGTCTGGGGCGGTACCCCGGCGGAAGCGGCAATTCCTTGGCCAAGCTGCTCCAGCCCGGCGCCTGAGCCGCTTACCGCAGATGCGGTATTGGCATAATCGGCCAGATGAATCACGGACCGGCTGCTCATCACGGTGATCAGCCAGGCCGTACCGATCGAACCGGCGATCTGCCGTATCGTGTTCGACATGGCCGTCCCATGGCTGCCCAGATGGGCGGGGAGCTGATTAAGCCCTTCGGTCTGTACGGACATCATGAGCAGGGAAATGCCGAAGCTGCGGATCGTATAGATCAGGAGAATATGGCTGTATGGCGTGGCATCGGTCAGAAAACTGAATTCCCACGTCGTCACAGCGGTAACCAACAGGCCGATGATGGCTAGCGGGCGCGCTCCGATCTTGTCGAAGATGACCCCAGAGATGGGGGACATGACCCCCATCAGCAGAGCGCCGGGAAGCAGCAGCAGCCCGGACTGGAGCGGGGTGAAGCCCCGAATGTTCTGCAAATACATCGGAAGCAGCAGCATGCCGCCAAATAAAGTCATGTTCACGGCAGAGCCGACCAGAGTGGATACCGCAAAAATATCATATTTGAACACTCTGAATTCCAGCATAGGCTGATCCATGTTCAATTCACGCAGGATAAAAAACAGAATGAACAGGATGCCGATGAACAGGCTCAAAATGACAGTCATGCTGTCCCAGCCTTTATCCCCCGCGGAGCTGAATCCGTACAGCAGAGTCCCGAAGCCTATCGTTGAGAAAACCGTGCCAGCCAAATCGAATTTGGGATAGGTCAGCTTCGAGACGTCCCTGAGCCAGCGGAGCGCAAACAAAATATCGATTACAGCAAGGGGAATTACAATGATGAACAGAAGCCGCCACGTATATTCTTCCACAATCCAGCCTGACAAGGTAGGTCCGACGGCTGGTGCGAACATCATGGCGATGCCCATCATGCCCATGGCTGCACCGCGCCGTTCCGGAGGGAAGACGGTTAGAAATACGTTCATGACGACAGGCATGATAATGCCGGCCCCGCTGGCCTGGATAATGCGGCCGATAAGCATAAGCGTGAAGCCTGTACTCATGGCACAAATCAATGCCCCGACTGTAAACAGTCCCATAGCTGTAATGAACAGAACCCGTGTGCCAAAGGATTCGATCAGAAACGCGGTTACCGGAATCAAAATGCCGTTTGTCAGCATATATCCGGTGGACAGCCATTGGATTGTAGTGGCTGATACGTTGAAATCATTCATCAGATGCGGGATCGCTACATTTAACAGGGTTTGGTTAAGTATCGCAATAAAAGCTCCAAGGAGCAGAACGGTCAGCAGCCTTCCGAGGGACATATTTTCCGCCATGGCCGCCACCTATTTATGCACCTTGACAGTAGCGCTCATTCCGGGAACGATGCCGAGTCCTTCGTACCCCTGAATAGTAATTTCAACGGGGATCACCTGGGTAACCTTGGTGTAATTGGCGGTCGTATTGCTCGAGGGCAGCAAGGAAAAGGTTCCCGAGGTCGCCAGGCCGATGCGGTTGACTTTGCCCGACACCACTGTGTCCGGGAAAGCGTCAATAGTAACATCCACCGATTGCCCGACCTGCAGATCACGGATTAGTGTCTCTTCCATATTCGCCGTAACCCATAAATTGTGCATATCATACGCTCTGGCGACAGGTGTGCCCGCCCCGACAATGGAATTATTAACAGCTGTTTCCTGAACAACAGTTCCGTTCGCCGGAATAGTAATGTTAGTCCGCGTGCCTCCTGATACAACACTTCCCAGGGTATTCCCGGCATTAAAGCTATCCCCTACATCAGCCTTCCAGTCTACCAGCTTCCCGGCCACCGGGGGAGCGATTGTAATTTGCTGGCCTGATACCTGGGCGTTATCAGTCTTGATGTAGTTGGCCGCCTGATAGTAGTAATAAGCCGCGGCTGCCACTCCCGCCAGAATAATAAGGATGACCAGCAGATTGACAAGTATTGCGCGTGGATACATAAACAGTCCCTCCATATTAGTTGAATCTTAAACCCATACCCGAACTCTGATTCCGCCAGAGCTTTCATATTGTTGCTGTTACTAAGCTTCCCTGATGAAGTTGTAACTATGCCTGAAAAATTTAATTATGATTTTTTCATGTATTGGGGATAGTAAAAGCAAGGAGATATGAAATGATATATATAAAGGATGAGGACATTTGATAAAAATAACGGTGGTATACGATAGTGAGAACGGTCATACGGAGGCTTTAGCCAGCTCCATTGCCGAGGGAGCCAGAATCCATGGATCTGATGTGCGTCTGGAGCATGTGCGGTCAGCCAGGGTCGAGGAGCTGGTGGATGCGGATGGGATTATATGGGGTTGCCCGGGACATTTCGGCACCATCAGCAGCGGTCTCAAGGCATGGATTGACCAGTTGGGTTTATTGTGGGCCCAAGGCAAGCTGGTCAATAAAATAGGCGGCGTTTTCTGTACTACGGCAACTGTTCATGGAGGATTGGAATCCACGCTTCTCAACCTGATTACACCGATGCTTCATCAAGGCATGATTATTGTCGGGATGCCGTCCAATACTCCCGAGAACGCGCTTTACGGCTCCTATTATGGTGTAGGGGTTACATGCCCCGTGGAAGCCTCACCGGAGGATCCGCCAAATCTGCCGAGTGCGGCCGATCTTGCTCTTGGCCGGGCATTTGGCCAGCGAATTGCTGAAACGGCCATGAAATTTGCCGGGCAGCGCGCAGAATAGGAGGTCAGCATGTTTATTGCTTTTTTGGTGCTGGCTGCGGTGGCATTGATATTTTTGTTTGTGTATAACAACCGCAATGTCCGGTCTGCTGCAAGGGATTCCGAAAAGAAAGCAGAGCCAGACAAGCCAAGGCGCAAGCAGGCAGCTCGGGAGCAGCTGCAAGAAGCTTCCGGGCTTGAGAAGGAGCAAGAAAGTCCCGGCCCTGTAAAGAACACTGCGATAAACGTTGAGCGGAAGAAGGAATCAGGAGAGGACAAGGCCTACCGGGATGCGATCCGGAGCTTTGCGGAACTGGGAAAGGAAGCAGGCCGTAATGTGGAATCTGCTCAGAAGGAGAGGAGGGGCTCCGATCTCAGCTACCGTGACGCGCTCCGCTCCATGTCCAAATCCGGGGCTGAAGGAGACGACAAGGAAAAGTAATCAATGCGGTGAGCGTACATGATATCTGAATCGAAGAGCAATAAAAAAAGCTGGCTTCCCGGCATTGTGCCGGTGGCCAGCTTTTTTTGTACAATCATTGCCGCTGTGCAACTCTTACTTCGCTGCAGCGTAACGCTTGTTCACTTCGTCCCAGTTAATTACGTTGAAGAATGCGCCGATGTAGTCAGGACGTTTGTTTTGATAATTCAGGTAGTAAGCATGCTCCCATACGTCAAGGCCAAGAACCGGAGTTTGACCTTCCATGATCGGATTATCCTGGTTGGGAGTGCTTGTAATGGCCAACTTACCGTCTTTGTCGACTACGAGCCATGCCCAGCCGCTGCCAAACCGAGTAGTAGCCGCTTTGGTAAAGTCTTCTTTAAACTTGCCGTAACCGCCCAGCTCGTTGTTGATCGCTTCAGCGATTGCGCCTGTAGGCTCGCCACCGCCGTTTGGTCCGATGACTTCCCAGAACAGGGAGTGGTTGGCATGTCCACCACCGTTGTTGCGGACAGCAGTGCGGATGCCTTCAGGTACGCTGTTCAGGTCAGTAAGCAGCTCTTCAAGACTCTTGCTTTGCAGTTCGGGAGCGCTCTCCAGAGCTGCATTCAGGTTAGTCACATACGTGTTATGGTGACGATCGTGGTGAATTTCCATAGTCAGCGCGTCGATATGAGGCTCGAGCGCATCGTTGGAATAAGGAAGTGCTGGTAATGTAAATGCCATGATAAAATCCCTCCTGAAATTAGTGGTTGATGTTGTATGTATATTACATAACCCCCAACCACTATATTAAACGCTTTTTGCCTATTTAATCAACTTTTTTGTTTAGAAAATCGGCTGCAGGAAAAGTTTGCGCGATGCCTTGCACAATTATCCCTTTTGATCAGGCAGTAGCGGCGGGGCGCCAGAGTTACGCGTCTTGTTGTCCTTACGCATGCCTTGCACAATTATCCCTTTCGTTCAGGGATGATGGCTAGGGTCAGGGGGGGATAAAAGGATCCTAAATATGATTTTTTTATCCTGGATATTATGCTTTCTCTCGAATCCTCTTCTTTGTCCTAAACGTGTCTCATAATCCCGAACCGATCTGCTCCTTCACCAAAGATGGTTCTTCTCCCGAGTTTGTCTGTTTCTCTGTGGCCTGATCAAACGGGATAATGATGCAAAGACAGCGGATGTTGATCTGCCGCCCACTCCAGCGGCTTTCCTGCCCTCAGGTTTTTAACACTCTGCAAGCACTAATGATTAGGTTGAACCCCCAAAAGCTTGAAAAAAATCGGCTAAATTTAGCCTATCCTGTTCCATTACGTTTATACCTGCAGTAGGAAAGAATAAATGTAAACGCTTAAAATAAAGCGTTTACAAAAGAAAATGGGTGAAAAACGGAGTAAATTGTGGTTTAATGGTCATGGAGCGGTAAACTCGGCATTATTGTGTTCTTTTTTGTCGTTTTAGCAACAGGACACATTTTCGAGAAATCGAGAGAGAGAACAGATAGAGAAATATAAAGCTGCAGCATATCATATGTATTGTATGCGGCCATTATTATCTTCATGATATGAACACTCATGATTTGTGTAAAAAGGCCCTTGGAACGGCCATCAACTGGAAGGGCGCCGGTTTTCCCGGAGTCTTTGCAGCTTTTTGCAATTTACAATGCTAACACGAAGGGGATATTAGTATGCGTGTTCGTACTTTTCAGTTGGGCGATGCAAGCCGGGTGACTGAACTGATGCAAATTTCCTTGTCGGAAGATTGTTACAAAGAGACGATTGAGGCATTTGCCCGCCAGCTGTCTTGGGATTCCGACTTGATTCTTGTGGCTGAAGAAGACGGGGAGCTGGTAGGCACTCTGATCGGAACAATCGATCAGAACCACGGCTGCTATTATCGTATCGCCATTCATCCGGATCATCGCCGTCAAGGTGTCGGCAAGACATTGATCGAATTGATGGAGCAGCGCTTCCACCAGCGCAAGGTTAGCCGGATTTGGGTGGCCGGTGATGAGCACAACAAGGCTGCCATGCCGCTTTATGAAGCGATGGGTTATGGCGCAAGCCAAATTCTGCAGGCTTTCCAAAAACTGAGTATATTGGCTCCGAACTAAATTTACCATTAAAGCATATCTCCCCAATCATTGCAATCCGGTGGGAGATATGCTTTTCTAGTTGTACGGGTTATTCGTCCGTGAAGTTTCATTAATTTTATGAATCAGGAGAGGTGACTCGGTAAGATGCACGAACAAACTTGTGTCTCCGGGGCTGCTTCGTATTGGGACACGCTCAAACAGGAAATTCAGGAGGCTGCGCCGTCGCTCGGGATCGATTCCATCGGCTTTGCGAGCGCTGACCCCTTTTTATCGTTAAAGTCTATTCTTGAGGAGCACAGGGTCAAAGGTTATGAATCCGGCTTCGAGGAGCCTGACATCGAGAAACGGATCTACCCGGCGCTGGATGGGGCCCAACCCGCGTCCCTGATCGCTATTGCCGTTGCTTACCCGTCCAAGATGAAAGACCCGCCCAAATCGGAGCCAGGCCGTTATCGCGGCATTCTGGCACGCTCAGCATGGGGGCGGGATTACCATCTGGTGCTGCGCGAGGCGATGGAGCGTCTGGAGGCGTTTATTCGGGAGCGTGTGCCGGAAGCGATCATCAAAAACATGGTAGACACCGGCGAATTGGTGGACAGGGCGGTTGCGGAGCGTGCGGGAATCGGTTTCAGCGGCAAAAACTGCGCCATTATCTCTCCGGAGCTCGGCTCCTGGATTTATCTGGGGGAGCTGGTGACGAACATTCCGTTTCAGCCGGATCAGCCGGTGATCGAAGGCTGCGGAGAATGCACCAAATGCATTGACGCTTGTCCAACAGGAGCGCTTGTGGGGCCCGGTGAACTGAATGCCCAGCGCTGCATCTCCTTCCTGACCCAGACCAAGGGTTTTCTGGACGAGGAGTTTATGCTGAAAATCGGCAACCGTCTGTATGGCTGCGATACCTGTCAAATTGTATGTCCGAAGAACCGGGGGCTGAACTGGGAGCGGCATCCCGAATTAACGCCAGATCCCGAAATTGTCAAACCGCTGCTGCTGCCGCTGCTTGACATGAGCAACCGAGAGTTCAAGGACCGTTTTGGCGGTAGTGCAGCTGCCTGGAGGGGAAAAAAGCCGATTCAGCGCAATGCGGTTATAGCGCTCGGCAATTTTAAAGACATTACAGCCGTTCCCAGGCTGGCGGAGGTTCTGCTTGAAGATCCCCGCCCTGAACTGCGTGGAACGGCGGCATGGGCATTAAGCCGAATTGGAGGGGAAGACGCGTCGAAGGCGCTCAACGAGGCATCTCAGAAAGAACAGCATGAGAAAGTGAAGGAGATGATCAGTCAGGCGGCTTCCGCGCTTTTGGCGGATCATTGACCAGTGGGAAACGCCTTGCCAATTACAAGTATGGGGCGTACTTGCCGATATATCTTATAAGGATGTCGTTTCCTACAAACCGCCAGGGGGATTCTGATGAAATACGTAAGTATTGAAAACGTGGAGCCAGGCCAGTATCTTGGCAAAACTGTCTATTCATCCAACGGTACGGTGATGCTGTCTGCCGGAGTGCAATTGACGGTTTTTATGATTAACACGCTGAATCGTATCGGCGTTACGATGCTGTATATACAGGACCCGGACTTTGCGGATGTGGAGCCGGAGGATATTCTGTCGGAAGCTACGAAACAGGCGGTGATTCAGGAAATGAATGACGCTTTTTCAGCCATCCGCTCCGGCAAGGACTGGAGCACCAAGAAGGTCAATGTCAGCGTGGACCGCATTCTGGAGGACGTCATGAACGGCAAGGAAACACTCGTGCAGCTGACAGATATCCGCACAGCCGATAACGCCCAGTATGTGCATGCGGTTAATGTGTGCCTGATGTCCACGCTGATTGGCATCAATATGGGCTTGAATCACGGGCAGCTGAAGGATTTGGCGATTGGCGCGCTTCTCCATGATATAGGGAAGATCAGTACGGCAGACACCCCCAAGCAGCAGGATATTCTGAAATCGCACCACACCTGGTCCGGCTTTGAAATTATTAAAAACAAGCGGGAATTCAGTCTCATGGTCGCCCATGTCGCCTTGCAGCACCATGAAAGGATCGACGGAAAGGGCATGCCCCGCAGCCTGTCTGCCGAGGAGATTCATCAGTATGCCAAAATTGTGGCGGTCGCCAACACGTACGATAATCTGGTGAATGATTTCAATGGAGGCCGGATGCTGCCCCATGTAGCCTGCGAGAAAATGATGGCCATGTCGGGTACAGAGCTTGACCGTGAAGCGCTGGTGGAATTCACCCGTATTATTTCGATCTACCCGAACGGGACGGCCGTGAAATTATCGACAAAGGAAACGGGGGTCGTTGTGCGCCAGCACCGCGGGCTGCCCGGCAGGCCTGTCGTGAGATTGGTAAAGGAAAGCGGGCCGGATCTCGATGTCAAGGAAATGGACCTGGCCCGGCATACCACCGTTTTTATCGATGCAGTAATGGCCTGATTTCCCGTAAAATTTCGTTTGCCCGCGGCTTGTGAAAATGCTATTATATGCTAGTGCTTTAAATCAGCATATTTTCATAAAAAGATAGCAAATATACAGAGGTGACGTCTTCGTGGCATGGTGGAATATTGTCATTCCAATTGTTACCCTGATTGTCGGATTGGTCGGGGGATTTTTCATCGGAGCTTACTATTTGCGCAAGCAGCTTGAGAAAATGCAGAGCGATCCTGAGGCACTGCAAAAAATGGCCAAGCAGATGGGCTACAACCTGAACAGCAAACAGATGCAGCAAGCACAGCAGATGATGAAAAACCAGCAGTTTAACAGAAACCAACCCGGCAACCGCAGAAATCAGGGGCGCAGAAAATAGCGAGCATACAGACAGCACCATTACCTGATGCTGCGTAGGAGGGTTATTGTGGCTGGAGTCAAAGATTACATGAACCGCAATGTGGCGGATAACCGCGATAAAATTGAGTACCACATCAGCGAAATTTTGAAGCTGATCGGTGAAGATCCGGACCGTGAGGGGCTGCTCGAAACCCCCGCCCGCGTGACTCGCATGTATGAGGAGATTTTTGCCGGCTATGAGGTCGATCCCCGCGAAGTGCTGGGTGTGACATTTGACGAGAACCATGAAGAGCTGGTAATCGTTAAAGACATCGTGTATTACAGCCAGTGCGAGCATCATATGGCCCCATTCTTCGGAAAAGTGCATGTCGGATATGTACCGAGCGGCAAAATTGTAGGTCTGAGCAAGCTTGCCCGCCTTGTAGAAGCTGTATCCCGTCGTCTGCAGGTGCAGGAGCGCATTACTTCCCAGATTGCGGACACGCTCATGGAAGCGGTTGGACCTCATGGCGTGATGGTGGTTGTGGAAGGAGAGCACCTGTGCATGTGCGCACGGGGTGTGAAGAAGCCAGGCAGCAAGACAGTCACTTCAGCCGTTCGCGGCTCGTTCCGTGAGAACGCGGCTCAGCGTGCTGAATTTCTGTCACTGGTCAAGGAATAAGATCGGGGCTGTTTGATTGCAAAAGAGCGAGTATTTGGTGGTCAGTACCATCAATACTCGCTCTTTTGCCTTTGGGTAGGCCTACCGGTTGAGTATTGCGTCAAGGAGGGGTATGTGTGGCTGAACAGACAATAGACCGGAAATTGGGCGATAGCCTGACCGGATTTCATATCGTGGACAGAGGCGTCTGGGACTTGCATGGGGATATTTGGCGGCCGTTCGCCTGGGAGGAGCTGGCCTGCCGGCAGGTAGGGCAGGGGGCGGCGCCGCTGCTTCATATGTGGCGCTGCTCGAAGGCGCTCGTGATCGGCCACCGTGATCGCAGGCTGTCCAGGGCCGAGGAAGCGATGGCTCTGTTGCGTGGAGAGGGCATGCCCGTGTGCGTGCGACCATCAGGAGGGGCGGCGGTGCTGCTGGATGAAGGCGTACTGAACCTGTCGCTGATTCTGCCGAATCCGCAGCATTCGATCAACATCCATGATGATTTTCGCCTGATGGCCGAGCTCATAGGTGATGCTCTGGCTCCATGGTCCACGGCGGCGGCAGCCGGTGAAGTCGCCGGCTCCTTTTGTCCGGGTGATTATGATCTTGCCATCGGTGGGCGCAAATTTTGCGGAATCGCCCAGCGGAGACAGGCCAAGGCGTATATCATTACCGCCTTTATTATTGTAGAGGGCAGCGGTGAGGCACGTGCCAATGAAGTAAGGCGCTACTACAGTATGGCTGCACAGGATACGGATACCGGCTATCCTGAAGTCAGACAGGGAACGATGGGAAGCCTGCAGGAGCTAGCTGGGGTCCCGTCTGTGGAGGCTTATGCCGATTCCTTACGCGGGATGCTGAAGCGGCGGAATCTGCTGCTGGACTCCGCCGCTCCGCACGTTATATCTCCCGCAGAGCTGGAGCGGGAGGGGGAGGCGCTGCGCAAGCGCTATGACCGTGAGATCAGCAGCTAGCTGAAAAGCCAGCTCAGTAAGGTGTCCATCTGAGCTGTGATGCAGATGCGAACCGTCGGTCGACCGCCGGCCAGTTGACTACGTTCCACCAGTCGTCTATGTATTTTCTCCGTTCGTTCTGGTGTTTTAAATAATAGGCATGCTCCCATACATCCAGCGGCAGCAGGGGGATTACATCCCATTGCGACAGATTTTGATGCTTCTCGGCCTGCAGGATTTCCAGATGACCGGCCCGCGGGCTCCACACCAGGATAGCCCAACCGGAGCCCTCCACCTTGTCTGCTGCCTCGCTGAATTGCTTCTTGAAGGCATCAAAGCTGCCGAAATCCTGCCTGATCTGATCGGCCAACGCCCCGACCGGCGTTCCTCCCCCTTGAGGGCTCATCGTTTCCCAGAAGAGGGTGTGCAGATAGTGTCCCGCCCCGTGGAAAGCCAGCTCCCGTTCCCAGTGCTTGACCAGGGCGAAATCATTCGTTTTACGCGCTTCCTCCAGCTTTTTTTCCGCCTGATTCAACCCGTCTACATAGCTCTTGTGATGCTTGTCATGATGGAGCCGCATTGTTGCTTCATCAATGTAGGGTTCAAGTGCGTCGTAAGGATAGGGGAGCGGGGGCAAGGTGTGGCCACCGATAGGCACAGGCCGGGGTTTGGACGCTTTGCGCTCTTCCTCTGTGGAGCGGGGAAGGTTTTTCGCCGAATGGATGCCTTCTGCAGCCATCTGGTAATAGGCGCTATCCTCTTCCGCCCGCTGCAGCAGCGCTGCTGCGGTTGGTGAACTGCGGAGCGCGGTGCTGGCGGATTGAAGCAGCGACAGCTGGCGCCGGAACTCACGAGACTGCCTGGCGGACTCGCGCAGCAGATACTGCAATGTGCGGGCTGTCTCCGGATCTTCACCGGCATCCTCCGTATCCTTTACAGACTGCAATCCCGACCGTTCCCATATCTCGTCTAGCGCTTCAGCGGTTATTTTCCGAGTGGCATCGAATACCTGCCCCCAGTCATCCAGCAGCCGCGCATAAGCAGGCTCCAGGCCAGGCACCGTTTCCTGCAATGCGCTTATATAGCTTCTTTCGTTGCCCTTCCAGCTATCGATTTGCTCCAGTATCCGAACAGACGGCATAGAACCGTTTATAACTGTCATTAAACTGGACCTCCCTTCCGGCATCCTTTCATCCCAAGGATGTGACAGCGTATTATATTCGGGAGGCCCCTGTCTTATTCGGGTAGCCGGGAACAAACCGCAATTAATTTACCGTCATAGCGGCAGCGCCGAAATCCTCAATTTGTATTTTTGTACTGTATGTGACGGGAATGTTGACGAAGGCATTGTCCCAGTCGTCCTTGACCTTCTTCCATACTTCCGGGTGTTGAATACGCAGGGCCTCGCCAAAGCCTCCGACATCAACCCGCAGCTCACGCATTCTGGCAGCGGCATTGTGGGCGAGCTCATTGACTTTCTCTTCGACCCATTTCGTTTCCTGGGCCATCAGCCTGTTGTTCCCCGAGTTTTTAGCCGGCTTGAAGCTTTCTGCTATACGTCCGTTGGAGGTCATGTGCACGTGAAAGGAAATGTCATCTCCATCAATGATGGCTTGAATTTTACTTTTTGCTGATTTAATCTCATACTCAATTATTTTGCCGGACTGTGGATCCGTCTCCTTCACGATCCCACCGGCGATATCGCCTTTAATCCACTGCAGGCCCTCCACTTCGGTTTCGCTCAGGAATCCGGCATACTTCTGGGTTTTCCCTTTGATGACCCCGGCTCCGGCTACCTTGATTTCATGATCTGTGGTAATGACATTGGGCAGGATGAAGCTTTGGTTTGACTTTAAAGGGCCAATGATTTTGGCTAGCGGAAGTGGTTTGGCCATGCGCGAGTTGCGCTTGCGATTGTCGAAAAGATCCTTTAACGCAAGGGTCGGAACCTTGCCGGGAACGGTTGTTTTTTCGAGCACATCACTTGCAGTCCCGGTGCTGATCATGATCAGCAGGCTAAGCCGAATGTCGTTGTCCCGCAGAAAGTAGTCAAGCAGCTCGTACATGGGAATACGGCTGAGCAGGCTGGAACTGATAATAATGGTCTTCAGATGAAATCCGGCAGGGGAATTGGTTTGCAGATAGGTTTCACGGGTGATTTCCATCATGGAATCCCCTGTTTCCTCAAGGTTATAGAAGTTTTTCGCTTGAGAAGGGCCGTCTTTTGAACCGGAGCCCCCTTGGGCTTCTGGCAATTCAAATTGCACGGTTCTGCGTATGAGCTCCTGCTTCGGATATCCGCCCCCTCTCTTCTGCAGTCTTTTTTCTTCGCGGGATTGTGTTCCCGTATCCAATGCAATCCCGACCTCCAGATTGCGCTCTTCGATGGGAGAGCTGCTCCAGCAGCCTGTAAGTGTTGAACAAAGCAGAAGGGTGGTCATTGCAGTTAGGCCTGACCGGAATTTAATCATGGCCAAGTCTCCTCCAATAAGTGATCAGGAGCAGGATCGTGGGAACAATAGCGAATAAAATGCAAGCTGCATACCCAAGAACCATGGCCATAGCGGATATCTCATTTCTGCTCTTGGGAATGTGGGATACGATGTAAATTAACGGGAGTAGAAAAAATAAAGTTTTCGCATAAGAAACCTTGAAAATTTGGGATATCCCGAGCGCTGCACAGTAATAAGCCATCGTGAATGTTGAGAAAATCTGCAAAATCCAGATGGAAAACAGAAGCGATTCAAGCCGTTCCAGCAAAAGAAAATCCACTTCAACACTGCGAACCAGATCGAAAAAAGGCCAGGTGCGTGTGATCACGCCCTCAACTGAAAAAACACCAATACAAATGACGGTTGACACCGTGTAAAACAGCACCGCGATTCCCAGCCCCATTCCGACAACCCTGGTCGCTTGCTGAGGTCTCTCCATTTGGCAAAGAATGAATAGCAGGCACTCGCTTCCCGCAAAAGCCAGCGGGGTGCTTTTCATGGCTTTCCAAACCGGGGGCAATCCTTCGGACAGTACGGGACGCAGATGGTTGGGCTCAAATACACTCACACCCAGAAAGCAGATGAGTATACAAGCGAGAATGATAATAGGAAAGATGATTTGGATTATTTTCCCTATTCCATATATTCCAGCAAGGCAAAGGTATAACGATATCCATAATAGCAAGGATGACAGCGCCCATATGGGTGTTCCTTCGAGCAGGAAAAAGGAAGTCACCTCATTGACAGAACGGAGTTCAAAGCCGCTAATGCTCACATAATAAATGGCAATCAGCAGCCCCAGACCTTTTCCGATGAATTTGCCTGTAATCTGCTGTACATATTCATAAAAAGAGGTAGATGGGAAAAGCCGGCTCAGCTTGATCCCAATCCAGACAAACAAAAAGGTTACGCATCCGCTTAATATAATCGAAAGCCATACATCCGCTGTACGGGCAAGTTCCACTGTTTGGCGGGGCAGGGTGATCAATTCTGCGCCCATAATAAAACAAACAAATATGGCTGTTGTCTGTACGGTTGTGAGCCGTTTGGCTTTTGTTTTGCGGATCGTCACCTTGCACCACTCCTGACGGTTTATTTTCTGCGCTTGGGATTTATGTTCTTTAGCAGAGTTGGCCGGAATCTCATGAACTGAAGCGGTACCCGGATGAAGAAATCCTTCCAGCTGCTGAAGGAATGGGGGGAGGCCAGCTCCAGATAGGAAATGCCAAAGCTTTGCAGTTTTAACATATGGATGCACAGGAACACGAAAAACATGACTACTCCATACAGACCGAACACCGCAGCCGTCAGCATGATCGGAAAGCGCAGCAAGCGCAGGGCAATTCCCGCGCTGTACATCGGTGCGGCAAATGAGGAAATGGCCGTGACTGAAACGATAATAACCAGAATGGGACTCACGATTCCGGCATTTACCGCCGCCTGGCCGATAATAAGCCCCCCGACAATCCCCATAGCCGGGCCAATGGGCTTGGGCAGACGCAAACCGGCTTCACGCAAAATTTCGATGGAAATCTCCATAATCAGGGCTTCAATCAGCGTAGGGAAGGGAACGCTCTGCCTTGTGCTGATAATAGAGATGACCAGCTTCGTCGGTATCAGCCCCGGGTGAAAGGAAATAAGGGAGATATAGATAGCCGGAGCAAATAAAGAAATCAGTGCGGCCATAAAGCGCAGTGAGCGAATAAGAGAGCTTGCAATCCAGCGTTCATAATAATCCTCGGGGGATTGAAGCATCATGGAATACGTTACCGGCATGATCAGCGCAAAAGCGGAACCGTCCAGAAGAATGGCCACCCGTCCTTCCAGCAGTGCCGCCATGACGCGGTCCGGCCTTTCGGTGCTTTGAATTTGTGGGAAAGGGCTGAGAAAATCGTCTTCGATCAGATGCTCCACATACCCCGATTCCAGGGCTTCATCCACATCTATCGTGCTTACACGGCGTTTGACTTCATCTACAAGCTCAGGATCGGCTATATCCCGAAAGTAGACCACCTTGAGTTCTTTTTCGACCCTGGTGCCGATCCTGTAGGACAACATGGCCAGCTCGCCGCTTTCACCATGTCTGCGCAGCATGGCTGTATTGTCGCTGAGTATCTCCGTGAAGCCCAAGCGGGGGCCACGAAGCACAGATTCCGAGATGGGCTCTTCTACAGCGCGGGTGTTTCCCTTGGGGCCCCCGAGCAGGATTGCTCCCGGCATCCTGTTTATTAAAAGCAGAATTGAGCCGAACAGTACTTTTCTTAAAGCAGCCTTCACATCCTGTGTGTATCTGGTTTCAGAAACGATCAATACCTCTTCAACAAGCATGGTCCCGAATTCTTCGCCCTGTGGCAGAAGATCCAGGTCCTGCAAGGAGTTTCCCCATTCCAGCAGCGGTTTGATCGTGTGCTCCTCCAATTCGATTTTGTCCATAAGTCCTTCCACGAAAAATAGCGCTATTTCAATATTGGGATTTTTTAGAAAAATTTTGTGTTCGTTCACATCGGACATATCGGCAGCGGCATTTCGGAATAGCGTGATATTGGTTTCATGATCCTCAGTAAAACAATGAACTCTCTCTCCTTGCTCAGTAGACACAGAAACAGGCTGTGCCGCATCCGGGTGTGTCTTGTAATACTCCATCTTCTGTTTCCGTCTGCTTGTTCTGCCGTCCATGACTTTAAATCTTCTGATAACCAGATAAACAAGCAAAGGAGCCAGTGCAAGCAAAAAAGCCTGCAGAAAAATGATCAGTTTAGGGAAATGGTCTAAGATGAGCTGCCACATGGTTCTACCTCCAGCTGATAATCCAAGCCAGATATATCTTTTGCCAATATGAAAAAATCATGCAGGATATGTTTAAAATAGAAAAAATCCCTTCCGGCTTCCAGTGACTGAGTCATTTGAGCATGATCTCTTGTTCACTGCCGCCGTGAAGGGATAATAAATCCACTACGAATAGCTATTCTGTTGGTTTCTTCGGAAACTTATGGCTGTTGTACATTGCTTAGAAATGTGGATACTCTGCGCAAATATTCGCGCGGGTGCTCCCGGAAGATGAGCTCATGCAGCCCATTCTCCACAATCCAGACGTCCGAGGCGGGATTGGTCTGGCTGGCTGCCAGCGCTTCCGCGATCGGATACGGAGCTTTCTCATCCTTGGTGCCATGGATGAAGAAGATCGGGAAGGGGTAATCCTCCGTCTTCACCTGCTGATAAGGAATTTGCTGCAGACCTGTCCCGTTCAGAACGGGGAACAGCAGCTCCAGAATTTCAAGTGAAGGATGACGGGGCAGATCAATCTGGTTCCGTATATTATGGTACAGCGTGTCCGGCTCCAGCAGGAAGGTGCTGTCCAAAATCATGGCGTCCACGTCCTTGGTCTCCAGGCCCGCTTGCAGCGCCGTACCGGCTCCCATGGAAAAGCCCCAGACGATAATTTCCTGGGCCCCCCGCTGTTTGGCAAGCTGAATGGCGCCGAGCAGCTGTCGGGACTCGGCCCTGCCGCCAGTAGCGACCTCCCTGTTGGTTTGCGAGGCAAAGCCGTAATCGAACATAATGACATTAAAACCCTGCCTGTGCGCATAATGGGCCAAATCATACATGGGAATCCAGCTTTCCTCACGATTGGCGCCGTAGCCATGGCTGAAGACAACCGTTTTACTGGAATTCTGCGCAGGGATATACCAGCCCTGCATCATACGGCTGCCGTCCTTGGCGGGAAAGCTGATCTCCTCATACGCCATGTCCTTGGCCTGCAGCGGATTGGAATACAGCGGGGCCACAGTCGGATTGGACAGAAACCAGACAATATAAGCATGCAAAGCGATAAAACAGAACATTAAAAAGAATACAACCGACAAACCAAGCGCGATGACGATATGCTTAAACCGGATTAACCGGGGGGAAAGCTGGGCGGACGGCTCGTTGACAGCAGGCTGCACCGGGGCGCCGCCTTGAGGTGACGCAATCATCGAAGAGCCTCCTTGATCAATAATAAAGTCAATTCCGGGTGCCAGTTAGCAACACTATTCTATAATCGTAAAAGGCTGCAGCAGCAAAGTCAATTCGACAGTAATTGATAATATTTTCCTCCTTAAATTATATACCAGGCTGCCGCTAAAACAGTTTACAGTGTGTTCTGAAATTTTATATAATTTATGTAACCAAGTTTCATTGAGTGAAACGGTTAAGATCAGAAAAATGACTGTATCCGGCCATGATCGGTCTGTTGAAAAATATTGCTAAACACAAGAGAGAGGGGGCAGCCGCCGTGGAGGACCGGAAGCTGACCGTCCGTGCTGTCGAGCGGGCTTTGGACATCATGATGTGTTTTACGGAAGCCACTGATTTGGGATTGACGGAAATTGCGGCAAAAATAGGGCTGCACAAAAGCACGGTTCACCGTCTGCTCACGACGCTGGAGGAAAGAGGCTTTATCATCCGCAATGCAGCTACGGAGAAATACCGGCTGGGCATTCGGATCTGGGAGCTGTCGACCCATATGTCACGCAATGAGGATCCCGCGGTTCTGCTGCTGCCTTTGATGGAGAAGCTCCGTGACCGTCTGGGCGAAACAGTGAGTCTGTATATCCGCGACGGGGATGAACGTATTCGTATCCAGGCTGTGCAGAGTGCGCAGGCCATTCGCCGGGTAGCGACCGTCGGGGCCCGCATGCCCCTGTCCGTTGGTGCATCTGGCAAGGTGCTGGTGGCCTTTGCTTCACCGGAGGAACTGGAGCAGTTGAAGAAGGGACCTGAGCTGCAGGCTTTGGCCGGGGATGAAGCCTACTGGAAGCAGCTTGAGGAAATACGTGTCAAGGGTTATGCGACAAGCTACGAGGAGCGCGAGCCGGGGGCGGCGGCCGTATCCGCCCCGATTATGAATCATAAAGGGGAGATTACAGCAGCGCTCTCCGTTTCCGGGCCAGTGAGCAGATTGTCACCGGAGACCCTGCATGAATTTGCTCCTGTTATCGTGGAAGCTGGGAAGGAAATGGGAACACTGCTCCCTTAGGGGTTGCCAAACTTTTCTTTGTTGCAATGCAGTGCAAAGGATGAAATAGACTATGATGAAAAAAGTCACCCGCTTAGTATTACTATCTCCGTTCTTGGGGTGGATTCTATTTTTTATATTTATGTCTTTACATCAAGTAAATGATTTCTTCTATAGATTCTTTTCATTAAATAGTTTTGTTGTCCTGGGTAGTGTTGTTTTTTTGTTCTTTGCAGCAACAATTGCAGTAATACTGTTCCAAAAACACGAAAAAACTAATTTTTGGTATTTACTTTCTTTGTTATCTAATGTAATACACTGTCAGCTGGGTCGAATCGAGAAGCTGGCTTCCTGTCGTCCATGTAGGATCGGATTATCTGCTACGCTAAGCGATTACAAAGGAGCAGCTGCCTGGTTGGGATCGGGAAGCACGGTACCGGTGAAAGTGATATCCAGTACTGCAGCAGGACGTAAGATAAGGCTTCTTGTCCAGTCTTTCCCCTTCCCTTCCGGAGACGAAAGCGGGGATGAACTACATCGGCAAGCCTGGCGCTCCTATCTGAATTTTATTTATCGTTCTACTTCTTCAAAAAAAGCTATTATTTTTGTTAATAGTCGATCCGAAGCAGAACTGACCGTCTTGGGGCTAAGACACCTCGCGGCCAAGCGCCAGGAGCGAGACATATTTCATGTTCATCACGGCAGCTTATCAGCCACGCTTCGAAATGAAGCAGAGACGGCCCTAAAAGCAGGCTCTGGTCCCGCTGTGACGGCTGCAACGTTAACGTTGGAGTTGGGAATAGACCTGGGCGAACTGGATCGCGTTGTGCAGCTGGGAGCTCCGCAAAGTGCATCTAGCTTTGTCCAGCGGCTGGGGCGGACCGGGAGAAGGAAAGGGCGCGGATCAGAAATGGTATTTGCCTGTGCAGAGGTGGAGGATCAAATGGTACCACCTCCTGTCCGGATGCCCTGGAATCTGTTACGAACGATTGCCGTCATAGAATTATACTTAGGTGAACGGTGGGTTGAACCGATAGAAGTCAGGAAGCTGCCGTTTGGGTTATTGTATCAGCAAACCTTAAGCGTGTTAAAAAGTAAGGGAGAAGCCAGAGCAAGCGACCTGGCGAAGGAGGTTCTTTCGCTTCCCGTGTTCTCGCATATTACGACGGAGCAGTTCCGATCGATGCTTCAGTACCTACTGCAGTTGGACCATATTCAAAAGACTGACGAAGAAACCCTTCTTATCGGATTAGCTGGGGAGAAGGTAGTCAATAACTTCAGGTTCTATGCGTGTTTCAGGAAGAGGAAGAGTATATGGCATACAACGGCGGTAAGGAAGTAGGGACAATTACTTCTCTTCCAGCTCAAGGAGATAACTTCTTGCTTGGCGGCAAGCTATGGTGTGCTTCAGAAATTAATTACAAACTGAAAAGGGTCTATGTAAAAAGGGCAAAAGGGAAAATTACCACCTTATGGACCGTGGGAGCTGAGGGAGATACCGACACAAAAGTCGTTGGTAAGATAAGGAGATCTTGGAGGTGAGCAAGATCTACTCGTATCTAGCTCCTGAAGCCGCTCGGCGCTTAGATGAGGCCAGAGAATTGGCTAGGGAAAGCGGAATATTGGAAAGATCCGTTATATCTGCCGGCGCAGATACATTCTATATACTACCTTGGATCGGCAGCAAGGGGATGAGAACACTTGAACGAATATTGCGAATGCGATTGGCCAACCAAATGAACCTTGGAAAAATAGCTATGTTATCGCCATACTAAGTTGGTAAAGCAAACCTTTAGAGATTACAATTACATATTGCACATTTATAAATTATACATTGAAATTGGGGAGGATCGTCCGGGTATGGCTGCAGAAACTGCGGGCGGGAAAAAGGACGTCAGAGCTTGCTAAAAGTAAAATGGAAAGAACCGACGAATGCCGGTTCTTTAATGAAACCATCTTCGCTTTTAGTTTTTTTGACAATTACAAGAAATTTTTAACTCTGTCTGAGATCCTGTAATGGGATCGAATTTATATTGCTTGGTGTACATCTTACGTAGTTCAGCAAGTTGTTTTGACAATTCAAGCCCAGACATAAATAACATTTCTCGTTCTTGTTCGGTGACGTCTTCACAAATGCAATTAGCATAGGATGTAACAGCAACGTGTACAGCTTGAATGCTTTTAAGCAATTGTTCACGGCAGATCATATACAGTCCTCCTTCACTAATCGATTTTTTTGTCCTGGAGATCCATTGTTTTTGGGGGAGTTTGATGAATCGTCCTGACCAACAAGTTCATCGTCTTATCAAGCTGAGCCAATCGCTTCTCCAGTCCCTCCATTTGTTTGTTAAATTTAACGATAATGGTCTGTAGAAGAATGAGCGAAATGGCAATTGGAAATCCAACGTTTCCAATTAACTGAACGGCAGCTTGTAGATCCATAAGGAAACCTCCTTTCTTAGTAATATAATAACATATAGCGTAACGTTACGCTATATAAAAAACAATAACACATATAATATGTTTATTTAACATAGTATATATGTTATAATGATATAAAATAGATTATAGGTGATGTTAATGGAATCCAAAGAAAAGCCCTCAAGGTTAACCGTTTATCTTCCGGAGAAACCCAGAGCAGAATTATTGAAAATTGCTCAAGATACCGGAATATCTCAATCACAGTTGGTAGTCATGGCCACTTTAAGTTTAATAGCTAACTACAGGGAAAAAGGCCACGCGATTTTTTCTGAATTGTTAGGAGTTTCTTCGCAATTTAATGACAAATGAGTTATAAAATAAAGGATAAATGTTGTGATACGTAACGAATCACTATATAATATCCATAGTCGAAAAGGAGGGTATGTATGAAGTATAGTATCAACTTATTTGGGATGAATGTGGACTGTGACATTAAGATAGATATAGATGGTGAGAATTTTGGAATAGAATTACCAGAGGAAAGTCAAAAGGCTTTAAAGCAGTATCTGATACGGGTATTGCCTAAGTACGGAAGAGAAGCATCTAAAGAGTCGTCCTTTGATTCTTTAGTAGAACTGGCCCTGGAAGCTGAGAAGTCATTAGATGGCCATATGGTAGAACCTAAATTGAAGTTACCTTATGAGTTCCAGCCCGAAATTAAAGAGAAGCTAATTGAAGCAGCTGCACTACAAGGAATATCAGCTACGCAGTTATTGATCCGCATTATCGAAAATAAATATCAAGAAATTATGGGTTAGGAGGAACAAAAGTTGGCTTACGGAAATAAAGTCAAATTTCACTATGACGTACCGGTTTACATTAAAAAGCAACTGGCCACTGCCGCTAAAAAAGTGAATATGACAGCTACAGAGCTGTTGTCCAAAACCATTGAGGAAGAATACGAACGTGTTAAAAAAAAGGAAAAGGAAGGAGGCTTAGCCTAAGAAGGCTCAGCCTGAGCAACCAGATGATACAGCGTAATTATTTCTACTTCAGAGAAACTTTGATAGGAATAGTCCTGTCCGATTTGGTCACACGAGAACACATGACAGAGAGTATACAATTCTAACTGGTTACGTTCGATCAAGTACACATACACATTGGGGATTTCCGTTGATATATGACAATAAAAATTAGACGTTGGACTTGCATCAACGATCCCCATAATATGTTGCTGTACTTGTACGGGCAATTTTGAAGCGAAGTCTATTGATTGGTTTTTATAGACTAGCATAGACGAGGAGCCCCCTTTCTTGAATGCAGATTCCAAGTTATTACATTATACAAAACATGAGTTCGTGTGTTAAGAGCCTAAATCTAATAGGAGTATTCTTTTTACGTCATGAAGATGCAAAATGTTTCGATTTTCCAGGTTACAATTTAGTTAAAAATTCTAGTCCAATAGTGAAATTATGGATGTAATTTAGGTGTATGACAAGATAAATCCTTTCTATGTCTTCCTTTATTTGGGTTAATTATATCATAACATATAACGTATCAATACGCTACGTTATATTTTTTTATTTCCAGCAACTTTTTTCCATTACTTTCGTTTGTTATATATGAAAGAAACTGTGAATTGGACTCTGAGGTTCAAAACATTACATGATTTTAACTTTTCTATACTTTATTTAAACTTTTTGGATTATTTTTTATGTATAATTAAGGTAAAAAGATTATGAAAGCGAGTGGATTATCATTAAGAAGCATGTATTGCTATTAGCTTCGTCGGTATTTTTGTTTAGTTTGATCGTAGGCTGCAACAGTCAGCCAAAATCAGAGCCATCTACATCTGAATCCGGTACTAACTCCAACACATCAACTTCTAATGAACAAAAGGTTCCACAGGAAGTTAAAAGTGAATTTCCTAAAACTGATTTAACAGACTCGATTGCCATTGATTCTGTCAATGAGGACCAATCTATCCGGGCGGAACAACAAGCGGATCAAGGAGCTCTGTTGATGATCTCAAATGGCAGAGAAGAACGGGGGCACCTGCTTGTATCGAGTACGTTAGGGCAAGAAGGAGATCAGACTTTCCAGAGCAATTATTCTATTGTCTACAGACAAGGAGAAAAGGATAAGGTTTTATTGGAACTACCGGCCTTTCTATATGTTCAACCAACGGATAAAAAACTACCATTTGAGCATGTGAGCTTTAAGGATGCGGATGTGTACATTCTTACCCCACAATACACAACGGGACATGGAGTAGAAGGATATGTATTTGCAATTGATAAACAGAACGGGGATGCATTTCCTTTAGAAATCGTAAACAATGGAAAAACCTATAAAACGCTTCTCTATTCTGAAGGTGAAATACCAACTGTTGAAGATGATACATTAGTAGTTCTTCCACCTGTTGGAGCGGGTACGCCGGAAGAAGACGCTAAAGACGTTCATTACAAATTAGACTTAAATAACAAGCAGTTAGTTGCTAAGTAATCATGGAACTCTTCCACTTCGGCGGAAGAGTTCCTTACTATATCTCCTAATTCGTGGATTGTTCAAACATTAGTAAAGGTTCGTCAATCCGTAGACATTCGGGTCTGTCTTCTGAATATAGTGCAAAGTGTTCAAGCACGTATTATTAGAGCTTGTAATTGTCGAATCCATTCCATTATAGCCTGCGGTGGCCCAAAGACGTCTGGTGCTTGCACTATTAACAGCATAAGAAGTACTGGAGCAATAAGAGGTGGCAGGGCCAGTGTATCCTGTCCAATAGCCAACACTTAAAGCATTTGCGGCTGCAGCAGCTCCCGCACTGTTACCACCATTGCCTGAGTATGCATAACGAACATGAATATATCCTTCAATAATCAATTTTGCATAGGATCGAATGCCCTCAAGCATGTTCGTGAATCTCAGGCGTTTACCTGGCGTGGAGTTATTAGGATCATATACTCCACTACTGAACCCACAAGTACCGTCTTGATAAGCGAAATTGTAGGAAGTTTGCACAGAACCTGCGTTCCATGAATGTTCGAATCCCCATTGCGCAATGATCAGGGAGACGGGAAGGCCATTAAGCCCGCCGCTTTTTCTCCAGCTCTGATATGACACCCATTTGGCTAGGGCAAGAAGATCATAACGCGTTCCGTTATATGTGACAGATCCATTGACAAAACTATTGATATTAGAAGCACAAGGCATAGTAATTTCTCCTTTATTATTTATTTCGTTATATTACGTATAGTTACGAAATATTTACGGACGGACTGATGCAGGGATATGAAAACTATAAATCGAATCCCATCGATGTAAAGTTTTCTACATCAGAGGACCGTAAACACACAATAACATATAGCGTATTGTTACGCAATATAAAAAATAGAAAATTGGCATACTAAAGAACCTCCCCCTTCGCTAGTCGTGGATTTAGGGATCATCTTTTGTTTTTTTTCTTTGATACAACCTTTGTGCTGATGGGTTAATCGGTGATTTCTTAGTCAAGGCCCGAAAAGCCATGTACCAACAGTCATAATGAAGAACATGGTCAGAAATGCTATTCCATTTAAAATCAAAAGAAGAACGTCTTTTTTCGATCCGGTTTTCTTGAAAGCAGCCCCAGCAAGAAGAAAACCAATTGGAGGCAGGATCAGTGTGGAAACTAAGCCAATCCCGTCAAATCTATCGTCACTATGCAGGAATAAATCAATGATAAATAGCACCGAGGTTAGAGTAAACAGTATGACTGAAATCATACGAAAAACTGTAATTCGATTAGTAGTCATGCTACACCCCCTCTATACAATTTCCATTTTATTGTATTTTACGTTATTTGTTATGTCGAGTTTCGGGGGAATTATTCCACTGGTCCTGCAGGGTGGTGAATAGGGCATGCCGATAAAATCGTCTGAAGATGTGTTCAGCCAAGAGAGCGCGAGTTTATGGCCAGGACGGGCAAGGTGCGTCGGTGTGGAGAGTCTGGGTGTGTATTGCAGATGCTAGTGGATGTCGCGGCGACATATTGGCTAAAGAGTACAGGCATTTTGCTGTTACTGATCAGTCAGCAGTCGGGAGGGAATCAGGACGTCCAGGCACGCTGGAGTAGATGCTCTGGTGGACATGACCGTTTGAAGTTGATGTCCTGGTAATATAGTTTCTATATAAAACGGTAAGGGAGCTGTATGCATGCAACACATATAGCGTATTGCTACGAAATATTTTATATTGCGTAACGATACGCAATATTATATAATGGGCTTGTGAAGCAATGATAAGCTGCTTCACAGTAACTTTAAGGGAGAGATTGTCTGGTCATTCACAGTGAGGGATACACTGGAATCACCATATATCCCACAATCGTTCCTTGAAGAATAAAAAAATATTCTAAATTTAGGAGGAAATTATTATGGCGTTTTCCAGAGAATATGCAGCCAAAGTTATCTTGACTGAGGAACAATTTAGACAAACTATGCGGGCTCAATATACCATGTATAACAATTTTGATAAAAATCTCTCGACAAATAAATGGGTCGATGTACTAAATCCTTTCCTGGGCGTTCTTGGACTTGTCTTTACGAATGTGCCGCGGTTTGGTACTCCTATTGGGATTGCTACAGGGATTGTATCACTTCTCACGGAATTGGTGCCTGATGAAGAAGGCGACCTTGAAGATATGGTAAAAGGAGGTTACTGGGAATTTGGTTATATTGATGATTTCTTTAGTAGAAATCCAAGATACGATCGCCTTGAAATTAGATTTCCTTTCCTTGAGTATGAATCCGGCGGTGTGCCAGTCCGCTTCGTTACAGGTAGAGGTTTGGTTACACGAGCCCATAGCGGAAGTGGTTGGGAAATTCTCGAATAATATTTTGAGAACTGCATAAAAAATGTTTTAAACAAAAACCATCTCCGTCCGGAACTCTCGGATGGAGGTGGTTTTTTTCTTAGAATTGAACTGTACAAACTTAATTAAATAAATTACCAATAAAGTCCTTATTAAAATCGTTCGTGATTTGATACGAGGCACTTCTGTATTTATCGTCTCGCTGGCGATCAAAAACATGAATTTGATTTTGCTCATTCAGTTGTAGACCGAATCTCGAATAACCATCAACTTTTATATAAAACCAATACGAATCACCAGAGTTATCGAAATCTGATTCTTTCAACTTTACTTCAGCGAAGCCATGCATGATATTTTCAATTTCCTTGCGATCTGTTACAACGATTTTTTTCTCTTCGTCGGAACTCTTTTCTGCCTTCACTATTTCAATTGAACTAATGCTATTGATATTCACACGATCTAATACAAGCTCCTTAAATGAAGTGGTATACGGCCTCATAATGAAATACGCAGTAATCACAATAGCTATTCCAATAACGATATAGATGTATTTTCTTATGGCGGTACTTTTCATAAAACAAGCTCCTCAAGTTTTTTTAGCAAATAAACGCCTTAAGATCCATTCTCTACGTTGTCAGATGTTTGCATTGTAACCTCGTTGGATGATTGATGTCAAATTTTCCACAAATTGAGGACAAACTTCATAAAGCTGTGCCGTTCTTCACGAACGGTCAAATGCTCAAGCGCTTGCTATCAGTCTATTGAATGGCTTGAGCCGTTCAGTATTTGTTTTTGCTGTTGGTGTAGATCATCCAGACGTATGGAGCAGCTGCTTCGGGCTGGCGCGGCGACCGGAGCCAGGGAGTCCTTGCATGCCGGAGTTGTGTACTGGAGGACATGACGGTTGCGGGAGCTGACCTGGATGTATTGTTTTTTTATATCAGAGGACTGTATGCACATAAAAATGTATAGCGTGTTATTACAAAACATTATATTGCGTAACGATACGATATACATTATAATGAATTTGAAGCAATTCCTTATTGCTTCAATGCAACCTTTAAGGAAAAGATTGATTGGTCATTCGCAGTGAGGGATACACTCGAATAATCATTCTATCCCACAATCATTCCTTGAAAATTGAAGAGCAAAAAAATATAAACATTATTTGGGAGGAATTTATTATGTCTAGAGAAATTGATGTCGTTGTTAGAAACTTCATTCCTGATGCTTGGATTTACTCACCTGTACAACCAGATC
>NZ_JBHHMI010000018.1:0-91498 GCF_042136365.1 Paenibacillus enshidis
AGAGATCCGCTCCTTAACATGATAGGTTTATTCTACAAGCCCTTATTTTTATTGTCCAACTAAGTGTAGCCGATCCATTGTACGATTTTTAGGCGTGTGATCCGGTTTGGGATCCGAATTACTAGAATTCACAGTAACCCATGTACCATTTGTGTTTTTGTATTTGGTATTTGATGTCATGACCTGAGCATGGAGAATTTTCCACGCTGGAAGAGGATTCGGTATTGCATCAACGTTATAGGTAGCTTGTGCTGCTCCAAGAACTATCCGGCCACCTGTAAAGGTTGTAGACGATGTATAAGAAGGAGAAAAAGTATGCTTGAGGACATTGTTTACATAAAATTTCACCTTATACACAGATCCAGAGTGTACGGCCGACTCAAGTCTAATATTTACGCTATCTGAATTTTTGAATTCCCCGAAATTACCTCCAGCATCGGTCCCACTCACTGCTCCGCTGTTGGCAAACCATCTCCAACCGGATTGGCCGCTCGCTGTTGAAATACCACATTCATAATCGCCAAAACCAACATGGAAGTTAATGAAACCGCCAGCATCGATACTAAAAGATGATGGTAGTTTAAGGTCTGTGCTAAACCCTTTCACTGCATTAGCTACCGGAATTCTTACTACTTTTGCATATTCAACTGTATCTGCCATCTTATTTCCTCCTAAATATAGTATTTTTGTTGTTGTGAGAGCCGCGCGCGTTTTTGCTTCTCGTATATAAGGGAAATTTAAGAGAATCATTAACAACCGGTTTTAGAAGATTTTTTTAAATTTCGTTTTTTTCGGCTTCGTGACTGTTCAGCGCTACATTTTCATCTTGATTAAGGATGAGTTCTAGGAACTCTAATGTAATTGCCGAAATGGCGTCCTCAGTAGGCATATAAATGAAGTTGCTGACACGTATAATATCTTCTTGATAAAGCTCGATTAGCTTCATCATAGCCGCAGTGTCCTTATGTTGGGCTGCTTCAATGAGTCTTATTAGTTCACGATCTGGGATAATTGTTGGATCATTTTTCTTTTCCATTTGTTCACCGCCTGTTGGCTCATTTGTAGATTTTTTGCTACTTCAGCTTCTGTGAGGCCTTGGATGTATATCTGGTCTATAATCGTTTGACCCTGGGGAGGAAGGGAATCTAACAGTTGCCGAATCCATATTTTATTCTCAGATGCATTCGTGAAATTTATGTAGGATGGAATACTGTCATAGATGGGGTCCTCTTGATTTCGTATCTTTTTTGCTCTGTATTGAATTCGCCAACCAATACGATAAATCTCACGCTTGTAATGTTCATAAATTTCGTGATTTTCTTCCATTTTCTTATCCCCTTTCTGAAAGTTTCCTATATATAAACAGGGAAAAATCAGTGATATTTTTACAATCATAAGAACAAATGTTCTCATATTATTATGCTAGCTTTTTCCTTATTAAGTTGTGATTTTACTTCTTAAATTTCCCTAAATATAGTGGCTTTTGTGGAAGGGGGGGATGATATGGAAGTAGTTGATATTGTGTCGCTGATCACGAATGTTGGATTTCCAGTTACGCTTTGCTTTATCTTGATACGGTACGTGCTAGATACAATAGGAGAGCGGTTGGATAACCTGGATGCCTCATTAAAACAACTTGCCGAAGCTATTCAGTCGGTCCAGCGTAAAAGTGAACAGGAATAGTTAAACGAATTTTTAGCACTCTGTATTCACCCTAAATGTCACTACGTCAAAAAGCCTAATGCACCGGATAGCCGGTCCATTAGGCTTTTGACAACTTTTCCTTTTGTACACCTCATCCATATGGTGCCTGATGAAATGATTGATTCCGAGAAATTGATCTAAAGGTACATATTTTTTCTTTGTCTCAAATACATTTGTTTAATGTTGGATATACTCCTTTTTTATGTACAATTAAATTAGGAATAATTTCTAAAAAGATTAGTGAGTAACGAAGATTCTTCTTGCGGAGGTGATTTTTCGAGGGCTCTCCGTAACTAATCTACTGATCAGCAATCTAATTAGACAAGGAAGTGACTTATGAAGAATCAGAATCGTGCTTTAATTGCTGGGGTTGCAGTTATCGTAGTTGCAGCCGTTGCCTATGCCATTTATTATTTCATGACCCTGAATACGACATTCCAAAAAACTGTACTTGACCAGGTGAATGTAGATAATGTTTATCTGCAGATCGTCCGTACTCGTACCGCTCCTTCTAATGAATCAGTGGAAATCAATGCGCATGTAATGGATAAGGAAGGGGTTCAAACGACATTAGACCAACTTTCGGGTATTGAACTTCAGAAAGTGAATGAAAAAGATAAAAAAACAGACGCTCCTTACTATTATGATGTATACATCAGACAGAAGAGCGATGATTCTGAAGTCATCAGCTTCACGGTTAATAATAGTGAATCAATCTCAATCAGAAAGAACAATAATTCGCAGAATTATAAGGTGATCAATGCTTTCGACTATGAAGCATTTAGAGCCTCAATCGATAAACTTTATTCTGAAAAATAGTATGGGAAAAAGGGTGGCTGAAACGGCTACCCTTTTTAAATTGGTCGATCCACCTGAAGACCGGAAAAGGTACTCTGTATGTCAGGAGCGGTTGATATAGTTGAGCAACAGTTCTGATTCCCGTCGGCACGCAGTTGTTGTTTTCCGGATCGGTAAGAGGGAGTTTAGTTAATGGATGGGACGCCGCTTAAGAGCCGGCATAAGCATTATCTGCAGATCGCTTCGATGCCCGTTGGACAACTTGTAGAGTGGTACATTTTAAGATTTGAATTTTTTTCTTACCATACAGTTGTATTTATTCTCAATTTTTTTCCCTATTAAGTGAGGATCGTTAGAGATGAAATCATTGGTACCGTGATTTATATGTCCATCAATCCTTCAAAACTTATTAGTGGAGGTAATAAATATGTCTAGAGAAATTGATGTCGTTGTTAGAAACTTCATTCCTGATGCTTGGATTTACTCACCTGTACAACCAGATCCTATTAACTCAGAAATTTGGCTTAATGGTGATAATCGTTCGTTTAAAAAGAAGCTATCGGGTAATGAATTTAGAACTGAACAGGAAGTAAGGGTAACATTCCATAATGAAGGTGCTGCGTCAACCATCTATAGAGGGGTTGGAGAATCACAATTGAGATTGGTCTATAAAAATATTCCTGGCGCCCCAGATCATTATGAATCAGCCTATGCAAATGTTGATGATATTAAATGCAAACTTATAGCATCCCTTACAAAAGGAAGAGACTCAGACTATATGATGTTTAACTTCTATTCTCGAATTAAAGACCCTCAGGTACAACCAGTTGCTGCTTATATTGATTATGATTTTAATGTTGACATTACTAAAAAAGGGAATATCACAGTTCAAGGCAGACACGATGAGTTCCCTGCAATGGAAATTTACGCAAGGGTTGACGGGGGCACGTGGCAAAATATTTATCTTTATGATCCATATGAACATGGTAAGGGGCCACTAGATTTACTTGGTGGTGCGGTTGTTAAGTTTAACGCAGAAAGGAACATACTTTAAACGTTCAGTTTATCTAGAATAAATAGAGCCTCTAAGACCATGATAATGTGGTTTTAGAGGCTTTGTTTTTTTCAAATTAACTGGCGAACTCAATTCGTTATGCAATTTTAAGCTGGTGTAACAATCGCTTAAGTAGATAAATGGAGTACCTTGTTAGAGGTCCTGTGACTGGCAGCATTATCGTTGCCATGAGTAAAGCATAAGGGATTAAGAATTGTGGATCCGTTATCCAGCTACCAAAATCAAGGTAGCTTCTGATTACGGTTCCTACCGTATTGATAAGAAAAACGCAAATCCAAGCTATGATTACACTAGTGATCCATAGGGAGACGTTGGAAAAATGCTTTTTTGTTATTATTGCTCCAATAACAGCAAATGTTATGGCAGCGGGAATGATGGCAGAAAAAAATTTCAGGCTGGTATATCCAACCATTCCTCCGAGAAGATTAACCACAAAGGAAACAACAATTGACGCTGTTGCACCAAATACCATGCCTACTACTATACGGCCGATCAGCTTCATGAGTCTCCACACCCTTCTTAATTAAATACATAACGTAATTATAACATTGTTTCAATACCATAAAAAGTAATTTCATGGCTCTAATTTACTTAGTCAGGGCACTGGTTTGAATCATCCGGAGGGCGTAAGTGCAATTTCGGTGATAGCCAGATCATCGGAGCAGTTCTTTGGAGAACATGTACGGTTGAAGAAACTGCCGGTGTGGTCCAAAGGATTTCCGGGTTCATAAAAGTCCTAAACGGCACGGCATTGGCCGTTTTCTTGTTCACTATCCGTTCATAAAGGTATATTGTATAAGAATTGTTTATCTTTATAAAGCCTATCATGTAAAAACTTCCATATAAAACCTGTTGCTTTTCGCTGCATAAACTATTGCCGCAAAACAGAGTACTTTTATTTTGCAACAAACAATGCTTGGCTAAAAGCCGCCCTCCTCAATGGCCTTAGCAATCGTTTCCGGCAAAGTTATCGTCTCCTATGATCCGAAGCCGGAACATCCCACCATACCTCACCGAAAATGGATGAGTACACGGGCGCAGTCACAATGGTTTGGACGTAAATCCGTGAGTTGATCTTCAATATACGGTGTTGTTGATATGGTGAAGATCGGTGGACAGAGTGGTTCATGAAATGATTAGGCTGTAGAAGCGAGGGCATTCACTGAGGTTGCTCGCCCAACAATTCACCAACGGAAATTTCCAAGGCTTTGGCGATGATTACGATCTCATAGTCTTGAACAAGTCGGTACTGTCCTTCCAAGCGTGATACTGGTTGGACTGATATCAAGCCCAAAGGTCTGCAATCTGGCTAAAAATTCTTTTTGCTTCATTCCCTTTGCTTTACGTACGAAAATTTCATCTTACTTCGATATTCGCACTAAAAAAGCAATGCCATCCCGTACAATTTGGGTAAGAAGAGATGTTCATATTTAATGAAGCATTGGACAAAACGCCCGGCGACAAAACATTATTGGCTGTCGCGTAATCGCCATACGCAACCGATTCTCGTATTAAATCTAACAAGTAAATTTGAGGTGCAATTGCTATGAGTAGCCCAAAGAAGGGAGCAGGAGGCTAAATCATGATTCGTTTACTTGAAGAAATGGAGCAAGAAAGACGCAGGATGAATGAACTCGGCCAAGCTTTACTGGAGCAATCTATCCCTTTGTCTGTGCATGAAGAGCTGCTGGTATTAAGTCAGAAGGTTGATCAGTTAATAATGCATCTGCATCATGCAAAACTCGGACAAACAGAAAGACAGTATGTGCAAGGAGGAATCAATTTTGAAGCTTCCGACATGGTTTGAAAGCGTTATTCAACATCGGCTTGATGATGTTTCAGCCCGCATCATACGCCACCCTGAGATTAGTAAACTACATGAGGAGGAGTATGTGGCATTTCAGAAGCTGTTTTCGGATATGGATATTGTGAATAAACCTGAGTTTTCGGAATGGGAGGATAAGCATCATTACAAGCAAGCATTGGAAAATGAGTATTTGTATTGGCAGGGCATGCAGGATGGGATGCAGCTTGTATATGCCGTATTAGAGATGATGCTTCATGATGACAAAGAGAAAGAAGAATAGTATGTTACTCTTCCTCAACTTTATCGGCAAGAGAGTGATCACAGGGCCTGCATCAAAATTTTTTTACAGCATGCAGGTTCCTGCACATATTGTCAGGTAAGCTGCTGTAAAATTCTTTACAGGTTGCAGGTTCGTATATATTGTTAGGTAAGCAAGCATTACCCTTCCGGTCTCCGATAGGATGAACACCAAGAAATAGAGGAAATGTGAATAACTTATTGGGCGCTCTAACGAGCCGCTTTTCGATCCGCAATCAAATCTTTTTTTCAATTCTTCTGATGCTGATTTTCGGACTGTTCGTACAGAAGCATCTGGTCAAGGGGATGACGATGGGTGCAGTCAAATAGAATGCCAATTAGAGAGGAGACTTGCCAGTGAGCACAACATCTATTCTGCAAAATCGAGGCTTGATCGTATCCGCCCAAGCACTCGAAGGAGAGTCTTTGTACGACGGTGATGCCATGCGGAAAATGGCAGTTGCGGTGGAGTCAGCAGGCACCACCTATGTTGTGGTCGGCAACGCCATCACGCGCCCCCAACTGATCGCCGCAAGGTTCACCGCAGCGGTTCACGCTCGGCTTCAGACGGAGATGTTCCCGGATGGCTAGGCTCGGGCGGGAAAAGCAACCGCCCGAGGTCGCCATCGGGCTGGATATTGGCGGCACGAAGATCCATGCTGGCGTTATAGACCGTGACGGAACCATTCTTCATATGATTGGCTATCCGACGCAGACAACCGACATGCCGCTGATTGAGCATATCAAACGAATTGCTGGAGAAGCACTGCACTGGCAGCGGCATGCCATGGCGGAAGCGGAGGTCATCGGAATCGGCATCGGAACGGCCGGACAGGTGGAGTGGCCTTCCGGCATCATCCGTTATGCCTCCGAGCTGCTTCCGAATTATACAGGTACACCCTTAAAGGAGATTATCACCAGCGCATTCGGACTGCCGGTAATTGTGGACAATGACGTAAATGTGATGGCCATCACCGAAGCGCGGCTGGGGACGGGCCGGAATGTGAAGCATATGGTCGGGCTGACGCTCGGAACGGGTGTCGGCGGGGTGGTCGTGGCGAACGGCGTCATTCTCCGCGGGAAGTGGGGCGGTGCCGGAGAGATCGGACATATGCCGGTCGACTTCAAGGGCATCCCCTGCATCTGTGGGGGCATTGGCTGCTTGGAACAGTATGCTTCAGGTACATCCATTGCCGCCCGGTATCACGAACGAATGGCTGCATTTGGAGAAACAGCCGATTCGCCGCCGGACACTCGTGAGGTGGTTCGACGCTGGATGGCAGGTGATACGGCGGCCATTGAGGTGATGGATGATGCGTTCCGCGCACTTGGCGCTGCAATTGCGGGTTTAATGCATCTGTACAATCCTGAATTAATCGTGATCGGTGGTGGTTTGGCAGATATCGGCGAGCCTTTGCTTTCCCGTATTCGAAAGGAGGCTTATACGAGAGCGATGCCCTCCTTCGCGGAGGGCGTGCCAATCGTAAGGGCGGCAAGCGGCAACGGCAGCGGCATGATCGGCGCGGCGCTGCAATTATGGGAATATCGTTAAAAATCCCGCGACAACCTTCGTGCAAATGAGTGTATTGAAAAAACGGAACTATTACGACAGCGGTTAAGTCCCCATAAGGGTAACTTTTTTATCCAATTTAACCTTTTTTATCTTGCCTCGCGTGTTTGGACGCTGTAATTGTATGTGGGCTCATGCTGCGAAGTGGGTATTCCCTATTATTTATGTAGAAATATATGCTGACACCCGATATAAGACCATATACGGCACATGTGGGGGCGATAAGCTGCCGGAAATATCGATGGTTCGAAATGAGATGTGGCAGTACCATTTCAGGCCGTTTGATGTGTCAGATCAACAATGCGGGTCTTGATTTGGCGAAGATTGAAAGCTAACGATGTTTATCTAACGAGGTGTTAAGGGGACAAGTCCAAATGATTCGTGTGATGCTTATTGATGATGAGGAAGATGCGCTGGATTTGTTGGAAATTTTGCTCGGACAGATAGGGAATGTGCAGGTTGTTGGAAGGCATATTAATCCGGCTCAGGCGATTGAAGCCTTAGGCCAATCTCCTGTCGATGCGGTGTTCCTGGATCATCAGATGCCGGGCATGAACGGGATGGATGCGGCGAGAGCAATCAGGCGCATGATTCCGCAAATGCCGATCATTTTCACAACAGCTTATGCGGAATACGCAGTTGAAGCGTTTGAAATTCAATCGATCGACTATCTGCTGAAGCCCTTTACGATGGACAGATTGCAGAACGCGGTTGCCCGTATTACACAATCTATATCTCACGCTGTATTTCAAGCTAGCCGGAACGAGAGCCCTTTCCCTGCCATTCAATGTTTGGGAGGATTCCAAATTCAGCTCCCGGGTAACGGGAACAGGGTGTTGCCGTGGAAAACGAAGAAGGAAAAGGAGCTTTGCGCGTATCTGATTCATTATGCAGGAAAATCCTCGAGTACTGCGTCGATCCTTGAGGCGATCTGGCCGGGGTATGATCTGAACAAGGCGAAGACGTATTTGTACACATGCCTGTCCTATTTAAGGAGAAGCCTGGCGGAAAATCATGTTCCGATCCGTATACACAAGGCTGATCAGGGCTTTGTGGCGGAATGGGACGGGATGTCCAGCGATGTGCATGAATTTGAGGAACGGATAGGCACATGGCTGGGCAGCATGTGGAGCAAAGAGGAGATGGATGTGCGGCAATACGACCATATGAACCTGATGTATAAAGGTGAGTATATGGAGGCTTGTGACTTCAGATGGGCGGAAGCAAGGCAGATGGAGATTACGACGGGTTATATCCGTGCCCTTCGCAAATGGCACATGTATTTTCGCCGGCAGGACCAGGCTGCGCTGGCAGTGGATAGTCTGCAGCGCATTCTGGCCATCCTTCCCGATTCAGAGCAGGATGGACGTGAGCTGATCTGGCTGCATTTGGAGATGGGCCATCGTCATGAGGCGTATCGTGTCGGCTTGCAGCTGGAAGAAGCGGTGCGCCATCAGTTGGGGTCTGAGCTGGAGGAAGAGACGTCACGGCTAATCCAGCAAACGAAAGGCAAAACGCAGTGGCAAACACCATGAGAAAAAAAGCTGCAGCGGCGCTTATTACGCTATTTATGTTAATTGCAACCTACGGAATTTTGCTGACTTATTTCTCCATACATAAGAAGCAGGCGCCACACGCAGTGAGCGGAGCAATGGATCTGACTTCCTGGGAATTCGCAGAGGATGGCGTCATCCCGCTGGACGGTGAGTGGGAGCTGTATCCGGACAAGCTGTTAACTCATCGGGATGACTCTGCTGACGCTGCTGGGGAATTAAAGCCTGTGATGATTCGGGTACCGGGATCATGGTCAAAGCTTATGCCTGTGAATGGCGCGGCGACCTATCGCTTGCGCATCAAAATCGATGATGCAGACGCAGCTACGGTGTATGGGTTGAAAACGGCGTCTATCCCCATATCCAATCGTCTGATCGTCAACGGCCAAGAGGCCGGATCAAGTGGAAACCCGGCTGAGAAGCAGCATTATACAGCCTTAAACAAGCCTTATGTTAGCTACTTTATGCTGCATCCAGGCTGGAATGAGATTTTGCTTCAGGTGGCCAACTATGAGTTTCAGGCAAGCAGCGGAGTCATCGAGTCTATAATCTTAGGCCAAGCCGAGCAAATTGTTATGCTTCGTGATCGGGCAACGGCTCATGATTGGATCACGTTAACGGCCTTTCTGATTATGGGGTTATACTTTATCGGATTATTTTCGCAGCGCAAAAATGATCGTTCGCTTGCCGTATTTGGCATGGTGTGCGTGTGTATCGCTGTATTCACAAGCGTCAGCGGAGAAAGGGTATTGTTCGGGGCGGTTGGCGAGCTGCCGTTCTGGCTGTATTTTCGCATCCAGGCGGTGTCGGCGGTTGGTGTTGGCTTTGGATTCTTCCTTTATGTCCATACCGCCTTCCGGCCCTACTGCTTCAAATGGCTCGTCCGAGGCAGCTTTATCTTCGGTGTCATGCTTGTTCTGCTGAATGTCGGGTTCCCGACCCAGCTCTCGACAGGACCGTTTCGCCCATTGACCACGTACTACGCCACCTTCTCGTTGCTGTACGCCACGTATGTATTTGTATTGGCGGCTCTCCATAAAGTCGCGGGCAGCCGGTATTTGGCCGTGGCGGCAATGGCCCTGAATGTAACGGCGCTTAAGCAGAATATGAACATCTACTTCGGGATGCCGATCTATGGACTTCCTCCAGTCGAGCCTTTTCTTGTGCTGCTGATGCTGGCCTTGCTGATGTCGCTGCGGTTCTCGAATGCTTTTCACAAAATCGAAGAGCTGTCAGGGCAACTGCTGCAAGCGGACAAATTAAAGGATGATTTTCTGGCGCGAACCTCGCATGAGTTCAAGACGCCGCTTCATGTCGTCATGAATATTTCACGCTCTATGCTGAATGATGCTGCTCAGCCGCCAACTGCCGAGCAGCGGGAAAAGCTGCAGTTGATGACCAACATAACGAGGAGGCTTTCGCAGCTGGTGTACGATATTCTGGACTTGTCCAAGCTGAGGCAGGGCGAGCTGCGGATCGCTCCGGCGCCGATCGATGTTCGTTCGGTGGCGGAGATGCAGGTACGCTTCTATTCCTACCTGGCTGCCGAACGCCATATTCAACTGGTGAATCTTGTCCCTTCGCATTTGCCTTCTGTGCTGGCGGATGAGAACCGGCTGAGTCAAGTCATCGGTAATTTGCTGGATAATGCGATCAAGCACACCGAGAACGGGAGTATTATCGTAACGGGGACGGAACGAGGCGGCAAGCTCGAAATTGCGGTGCAGGATTCAGGAAGAGGCATCGAACCGCAAGACCTTGCGCTTATCTTTGAACCGTTCAAATCACTTGGCGGGGCTCAGCAAAACGGCTTCGGATTAGGTCTGTCAATCGCCAAACAATTGGTAGAGCTGCAACAGGGTACGCTTACGGTCTCTTCCATACCCGGGGTTGGCTCGACATTTACGATTACGCTGCCCGCCGTGGATCAGGGCAGTGAAGCGGCCTTGCCCCCGCCTAGTACCGAGATCTCGCCCAAGCCAATGAAATATTCCTTCGTTACGCCTTATTATGCGAATCGCGACGGCAAGCATACCGTGCTCATCGCCGACGATCAGTACGAGAATCTGAGGGTGTTGATTGACGCACTTCAAGTCCTCGACTATCGCGTGATCGCAGTCAAGAATGGGTACGAGGCGCTGGAGCAGATCCAGCAGGCGGGCAAGATTGATCTTGTCATTCTTGATCTGATGATGCCGGGCATGTCGGGGTATGAGGTGTGCCAGGAAATTCGCGAACGATACTCGCTGCTGGAGCTGCCTGTACTGATGGTGACGGCGGCTATTCAACCGCAGGACAAGGTGGCAGCCTTCCAGGCAGGGGCGAACGATTACTTGGCGAAGCCATTTGATCTGGAGGAGCTCAAGGCAAGAATCGGCAGCCTGCTGGCCATGAAGGAGTTACTCAGCCGGGCGGTCCATCTGGAGGTGGCGTTTCTGCAATCGCAGATCAAGCCGCATTTTCTGTTCAATGTGTTGAATAGTATCGTAGCATCAAGCTACACGGATGTGGAACGCGCGCGGAAGATGATTGTCGATCTGGCCGATTACTTGCGCGGCAGCTTCCGGTTCAGCAATACGGAGGAGAGAATCGCCTTCGCAGAGGAATTTCAGCTTATCCGAACGTATGTCAACATCGAGCAAGCTCGCTTTAAAGATCGTATTCGTTTTGAATTCGATATCGCGGAGCCGGCATTTGACCTGCGAATTCCGCCGCTTCTGCTGCAGCCGCTGGTAGAGAATGCGATTCGGCACGGCATCGGAGACCGTCTTGAGGGCGGCACAGTCACTTTAACAGCTAATGAGTCGGAAGGGCAGTGGCGATTTGTCGTGGCCGACGACGGTGTTGGGATTGCGCCGGAACGATTGAAAGCCCTGCTCGAACGAGACGGGACAGATGAGCCGCGAGGGGTCGGCTTATTGAACATCAACAAGCGGTTGACCTATGAATATGGCGTCTCGCTGGAGCTGGAGAGCGAGCCGGGACATGGAACGAAGGTCACCGTCCGCATCCCTGATTCGCGGCTCTAACGCCTAGGCTCTCTGATACTGAGGTTGCTCTGGTGTCCTTAGTTTCTCTGGGGAGGCTTTGAGTTAAGCAGTATAAGCTATATAGCATGACAGGCTCTCATCGTTAGATGGTGGGGCCTGTTTTTTTGTATTTTATAAGAAAAATTTCTGCTGAATGAGGATGTTATTCGTGTAACTTCGAGTTTGTACATTTTGCTAACGGCTTGCTGCTGTAGAGGTATGTCGATTTTTAAGGTTTTTTTAAGGTGTGATTTTTTATTCTAGGTTGTAGGACATGGGACTAAAGTATTAAAAGCTGTGAAAATTGCAGATTCGGAGGAGCGAGAGGAGATTGAATGTGACTTATACTTCCATGGATCAACAGAAGGAAGGAAGAGAGGAATGAACAGAAGAACAAACTTAAAAATTCTATTCGTTTGTGTGCTGATGCTTGGCTACATGTCTGGATTCCAGACATGGAAGGCTGACCGCGCCTATGCAGCGTCTGGGAAATGGACGACGGTGGGCAACCCGGGCATCTCAAACGGATACATGAATTACCTCAAGCTGGCGGTAGAGAATGGTACGGTCTATGCAACTTTTCAGGATTCAACCAACAACAGCAGATTAAATGTCATGAAGTACACGAATACGGATGGCTGGAAGTCACTTGACGACACCGGGCTCACACAGCAGATCGCCTACACTACCCCGATCCTGGTTCGTAACGGGGTGCCCTATATTGTCTATCCTGATTCGGCACATGATGGCAGGGCAACCGTCATGATGTATAGCGAGGGGAACGGGTGGACACCTGTCGGGAATCCGGATTCCTTACCGCCAATGGGCTATTCTCCTGCGCTGGCAATAGATCAGAACGGCACGCCTTATATCGCTTTTACAAACAATTTCAAGGTGTTCGTCATGAAGCTTGATCAGGCTGATGGCAATTGGAAGTTCGTGGGCAGCACCATATACGCTCAAGACAGCCCTTCGGATATATATCTGGAGGTGGCTAATGGCATTCCCTTTCTCGCCTATCAATTTAATTTTAACGGCTACAAGACTGTCGTGATGAAATATACGGAAACCACGAACTGGAAGCAATTAGGATCAGCGAATTTTAACAACAATGGCAATGACCTGCCTTCATTTGCAGTGTATAATGGCCAGCCTTACCTCGCTTATGGGGACAAAAATCATGGACTCAAGGCAACCGTCATTACATATCATGAGCCGGATGGCTGGGCTCCTGTAGGGAATGAGGGCTTTACACCCGGCTTTGCTTATTACACATCGCTGGCTTTTGATGAGGGTGGCACGCCTTTTGTGGCTTTCCGTGACAATGCCAATTCTGCAAAAGCTACTGTGATGAAATATAACAAGGACGGCGTATGGGAATTGGTGGGCAATGCGGGGTTTTCAGCAGGGCTGATCAACAACACCTCGCTTGCGATAGATCAGGGTACTCCTTACCTTGCTTATCAGGATAGTGTATATGATCAAAAAATAACGGTGATGAAATTTGCCAAAGCCAGCACGGTGTCCTACGACGGCAATGGCGCATCCGCCGGCAGCGTGCCCGTGGACAGCAATGGGTATGATGATCAGGCCAACGTGACGGTAGCGGGCAATACAGGGAATCTGGAGAGACCCGGCTATGCCTTTGCCGGCTGGAATACTGCCGCAGATGGCAGCGGGACGGATTATATGGGAGGAGACACCTTCACGATCGGGAATTCCAATGTCACGCTGTATGCGAAGTGGACATCATTGAACGTGGTGGTGAGCTATGCGCCAGGTGAACACGGAAAGATCAGCGCAGTGAGCGAGACAGTTGCGATTGGCGGTCACCCGGCTGCGGTGCCAAGCGTTACGCCGGACAGCGGCTACCGCTTCACAGGCTGGAGCAGCGATGGGGGCGTGACGCTGCTGAAGAGCGACAAGCTAACGACTACCGTCATTACCGGGCCGATCACGTATACGGCGTATTTTGCCCGCATTGTCAAGGGAGATATTAACGGCGAAGGTGGCGTGACTTCAGCGGACGCGCTGCTGCTGTTGAGCTATCTGAAGGATGGCAGCGGTGGATTCGGGCCGGCTGAACTGGAGGCGGCGGATATCAATGGCGATGGTGTTCTGGATCAAAATGATGTCAGGGCAATTTTAGCAATGGTCACGGGAAAGGGATGAGAAAATGTATAAATATGCGATGAAGAAGCAAGCAGCCGCCTGGAGAAGACTGATGTCAATATTGCTGGTGGTCAGTATGGTGCTGTCGATCAGTCCGGTTGTCCAGGCCGATACCTCACCTGTGGATTCAGTAGAGGTGACGGCTGCGGAGGGTTATCCGGGGGAGACGGCGAGTGTGGCGGTGTATGTCACACCTGATATCTTGATTTATAAATACAATATTTCACTCAGCTATGATGCACAGGTCCTGGAGCTGGTGTCAGCGGCGAAGGATTTAAATGTAACGGATCAGGATAGCTACACCATAGATACAGGCACTGCGGGAACCGTCAATTTGAATGCGATCATTCCGTATTCATATGTATCTGAAAAAACCAAGGTAGCTACGCTCCACTTCAAAATCAAGACTAGCGCACAGCCTGGAAATTCAACAGTGAGTGTCGTTCAGCATGAGCTCTATGAGGGAGAGGAAACTGCAGCCCCCTCCTACGGCATAGATGGCACGATTACCGTCAAGGCTTCGCAGTATACCGTGACCTTCGACTCGCAAGGCGGAAGTGCGGTGGCAAGCGTTGGTGGCTTGACCAGCGGAACTGCAATTAGCGAGCCGCCTGCGCCGAAGAGAGCGGGCTACCGCTTCGCGGGCTGGTACATGGACCCGGCAGGGACTGCTGCATGGGACTTCTCTTCAACAGTGGTCACGGCCGATACGACGCTATATGCCCAGTGGCAGCGGCATGCCGCAGTAATCAGCATCGGCAGCGTGCCAGGGGCTTCGGGAGCGACGGTACAGGTGCCGGTCATGGCAGCCAGCGCGACGGATGACATCGGCTCCTACGGAATGCAGATTGATTTTGACCCCGCAGCGCTGGAAGTGACGGATATCGCGGGTGAAGCGGGCGATTATTTCGACTCCAACTACAATAATACAGCAGGCTGGCTGAGGACGGCCTGGGCGGATAGCGACGGAGGAGATACGCCGGTTGCGGCGGGTGACAAGCTGTTCACGGTGACCTTCCTCATCAAGAGCGGAGCGACAACGGGAGACAAGGAGCTGACCGTACAGACGGCTGACTTGAATCATTTCTCCGTAACAGATCCGTCTGCAGTTGAGATGGACAAGGCTCTTACACCATGGAAGGTTACGGTCAGCTCGGGAACGGTCGTCCACAGTGTCAGCGTAAGTCCTCCCAATATTCATGTGCAACCCGGAGGGAGCGAGCAGTTCACAGCTGTGGTCGATGCATCAGGGGGTGCGGCTGAGACGGTGACCTGGTCCATCAGCGACACGAGCGGCAAGGTATCCATAGACAATACAGGCTATGTCACCGTGGCAACAGATGCGGCTCCGGGAGTGTATACCATTACAGCCGCCTCAACGGCGGATACCAGCAAGCAAGGCACAGCGACATTAGTGGTCCTGCCGACGCTTCCTGATCCAGGCGAGCCTGGTGTGCCTAATGCTCCTCAAGGGCTGACAGCAAACGGAGGAGACGGGCGGGTGGACTTGAGCTGGAACACGGTAACGGGAGCGACCTATTACAACATCTATATGTCCACAAATGCAGGTTCCTTCAGTGATTCCAACATTGCCAGTGTGACGGATTCGACCTATCGCGTGCAAGGTCTGACCAATGGTACGACCTACTACTTTATCGTGAAGGCGGGTAATTCACTAGGCTTGAGTGATGCCTCGAAGCAAGCCAGCGCAACGCCAGACACCGCAGTTCCTGCGACCGTTCCGGGAGCGCCTGTGAATGTGACAGCCGTTGCGGGGAACGGACGGGCTACGGTCAGCTTCACAGCGCCAGGTGATCATGGCGGCAGCGCGATTACCGGGTATGAGGTGACGGCTGAGCCGGGAGGCGTGGTAGCGACGGGAACGTCCAGCCCGATCGTCGTGACGGGATTGAGCAACGGTACAAGCTACACCTTTACTGTGAAGGCGATCAATGCGATAGGTGCCAGCGCTGCCTCTGCCGCCTCCAACGCCGTTGTGCCAAGAGCCTCTTCCAGCGGCGGCAGTGGCGGTAACAGCAGTGGAAGCAACGGCAGCAGTTCAGGCGGTGGCGGCGGTACGTCTTCAACCACAATGGCTACGACACCTCAGACCACCAGCGGTGTGAACATTCTGGTGAACGGCAAGGTTGAACAGGCGGGGACGTCTGCCACAAGCGAGCGAGGCAGCCAGAAGGTGATCACTATTTATGTGGACCAGCAAAAGCTGGAGGAGAAGCTGGCGGCCGAAGGTCAAGGCGCTGTGGTCACGATTCCGGTCAGCGGAGCATCCGATGTGGTCATTGGCGAATTGAACGGGCAAATGGTGAAAAGCATGGAGAGCAAGCAAGCGGTTGTGGAGCTCAAGACAGACCAAGCGACATATAGGCTCCCTGCACAGCAAATTCAAATTGATGCGATCGCGGACAAGGTGGGCAAATCGGTCGCTCTGGAAGATATCAAGGTGCGCATCGAGATTGCCGCAGCGACAACGGATACGCTCCAGGTGGTGGAGAGAGCAGCTGCGAATGGCTCGTTCACCCTTGCCGTGCCGCCGCTTGATTTTACGATCAGCGCCGTATACGGAGATACCACGGTTGAAGTGTTGAAGTTCAACGCCTATGTGGAGCGCAGCATTGTGCTGCCGGGCGGAGTTGATCCGAACAAGATTACGACGGGTGTCGTGGTTGACCCGGGCGGAGCTGTTCGACATGTACCGACCAAGGTCGTGAAGCTTGGCGAGACCTACTACGCGCAAATCAACAGCCTGACGAATAGCACGTATGCCGTAGTATGGCATCCGGCAGCGTTCCAGGATGTGTCGGCTCATTGGTCGAAGGCGGCTGTGAACGACATGGGGTCGCGGATGGTCATTGAAGGAACGGGCAGCGGCCAGTTCAGCCCGGACCGCGACATCACTCGTGCGGAGTTCGCCGCCATCCTGGTGCGGGGATTGGGGCTGGCACCGGAGCAAGGAGAGTCCGCCTTCCTGGACGTGAAGTCATCGGCTTGGTACAGCCAGGCGGTCAACACGGCTCATGCCTACCAGTTGATTGGCGGCTATGAAGACGGAACCTTCCGTCCGAATGACAAGATTACACGCGAGCAGGCGATGGTGATGCTCGCCCAAGCGATGAAGACGACCGGACTGAAGGACAAGCAGCCGGCTGCATCTGCGGCCGCTGTACTCCGCTCCTTCCAGGATGCGTCAGAGGTAGCCGCATGGGCGCAAAGCGGGGTAGCGGACAGCGTGCAGGCTGGCATCGTATCCGGCCGCAGCGCTGCTGCACTGGCGCCAAAGCAGCACATGACCCGTGCAGAGGTAGCGGCGATTATTCAAAGGCTGCTGCAGCAATCCGGGCTGATTTGACCAGGAGGTTGACTCAAGCTGTCTCAAAAAGATGATGTACACAGGGGCGTTATTCGTCCCTGTGTTGTTTTCGCAAAGAGGGGGATTCATACACATGCCCAAAGGCGTGTATTGCTTTCAAATTCCAGAGAGGAGAATGAAGAGAATTATGCTCAAAAAAGCAGGAAGATTCACTCTATATCTGGCACTGATCTCGATCGTGCTCAATAGCTTTTTATCTCCCAAGATTGAGGTGCAGGCAGATAATTCAACAGCGTCGCTGCAGTATAAATACAAGCCGCTCAGAGGCGGTTTTGGTACTGCAATGAAGCTCTATTACAATGATGGAACCTTTTATTACAAGTCGCAGTTGTTTGGAAGAAACCTTGCGCACCAATCGACGGATCTAAAAACATGGACTAAAATTATTAGCCCAGATACCTTTGGTTCAAGTACAACATTCGACTTGCACTCACTCTCCTTCATTGGTGGCAGAGTCTATGCGACAGGTTATACTCAGACTGGTGATATGCTGAATTACACCAATTCTTCATTTTTGGGCTACATGAACAATACATCTAATAGCAGCTCTAGTTGGACACGGTCCTCTTTTCCCACTGGTAACTTGCTGCTGGGGCCCATTGCTACCGACGGAAGCCATTATGTGATAGGGGTCGGTAACGACAATGTTATTTACCAACAGTCTTCCTCTTCCAATGGAATTGAGGAGAAGGTATGGACCAGCAGCAGAAATATCACCAATGGCTCTCGTTTTGAAAATGCAGTCTATGATGGTGTTAACAAGAGATTCATATTAGCTGATGATGAAGGAAATGTGGTTTACAGCACGGATGGAGGAAATGCATGGAAAAAGCTGGTGCTGGATTCCGCGTCAGCCATATCCGACCTTGTGCAGGTTGGAGGAACAACTTATATTTCCGGGGGAGATGGTGTATGGAAGTTGAAAGGGACTACGGTAACCCGACTGTTGCCCTCTGGCAGCAATTATCGTGCTGTAGCTGTTGATGAAAATAATAATGTGTATAGTTTGCGTATGGATGGAACGGTGCTTATGTCATCTGATGACGGGGCAACCTGGTCAACCCTCGTTGTCGCAGACAGTGAGAATACTTCTACTTATTTTGGCGCAATGGAATATGGCAACGGAAAGCTGCTTGTCGGCGGTAATAATGGCCTTTATGAAGTAGTTGTCAGCACCCCTGAGGTAAAGGTGAGCTATGTGTCTGGCGATCACGGAACGATTAGCGTTGATAGCGAGATGGTGGAGGTCGGCGGCTTCCCGACCGCGGTGCCGAATGTCACGCCGGATAGCGGCTACCACTTCACGGGCTGGAGCAGCGACGGAGGTGTGACGCTGCTGAGCAGCGAAAAGCTAAGAGCAACCGTTGTTATGGAGGCGACCACCTATACGGCGTACTACAGTCAGATCGTCAAGGGAGATATCAACGGCAAGGATGGTGTGTCCCCGGCGGATGCGCTTTTGCTGAAGAAGTATCTGAGGGGCGAGGATATTGGATTCGAATTTGGACCAGCGGAGCTGGAGGCGGCGGACGTCAATAGTGACGGAGTCGTGAATGAAGCAGATGTGCAGGCGATTTTGGCAATGTTCACTGGAAAGGGATAAGCGGTTCAAAGGAGAGGACAGGTCACATCCGATATGAGGAGCAGGAGCACGCCAGCGGCTCTTGCTCCATTATCAGTTGTGTGCCCGCATCCATCAGCGCATCGGTCTCCTGTCGATATGCCGTCTCGATCCGTGTGTCGCGCATCGGGAAGTGACGGTAGAGAGTGCCGATGCCGACCTTCGCCACGCGTGTGACCTGCTCTAGGGTAGCGGTTGCGCCCTGAAATCGCTGCTCGCTCGATTCGTCAAAATCGCGCCCGCGATAATACTGAAGAGATATTCAGCTCGTGGTGCGGACGAGGGCTGGTTGCTGAGCCAGGCAAGCGCAGCAGCTAGCGAGAACAGGTCATCGCCATCCATATCGGTACGCGCCAGACCCTCGGCCTGAGCGCGAGTGAGAAGTCGCGTGCCTGCCGTGCGCATTGTGATGCATGAAGCGTGGAGTGCGGACTCCGGGTCTTCCTTGGCTTCCATCATCACGTCCACGACACCTTGATAGTTACCCGTGAATGCAACGACGTCGCGTAACCACGACACAAGTGCATCAGCGGGTGAATTCGCAGTTTCGAGCTCACGTGCCTTTGTCGTAAACTCGTCGAAGCTTGCGCGGAGCAAAGCCTCGAGCAGAGCCTCTCTCGTCGGGAAATGACGATACAGTGTGCCGAGCCCGACACCAGCCCTGCGAGCGATTTCGCGCAGCGATGCATCGGTGCCGTGTTCGGTTACAACGACGCTCGCGACTGCGAGGATGTGATCATAGTTTTTCTTCGCATCGGCTCTCATATGTTTCCTCCTTGACAAACGGAGCGATGCTCCGTATAGTTATAAACGGAACGGTGGTCCATTTATGTGGAGCACTGCTCTAGTTATAATAACACATCTGCGTGAAAGGAGAAAACGATATATGTCTACAAACACAATGAAGGCGATTCGGCAGCACGAATTTGGCGGCCCTGAGGTACTGCGTTACGAGGAGGCACCGCTTCCCGAACTGAAACCGGGTGAGGTGCTTGTCCGCGTGCACGCGGTTGGCATCAATCCCCCTGACTGGTACCTGCGCGCCGGGTATAAGGATCTTCCTCCTGAGTGGCAGCCAGCGGTGTCCTTTCCCTTCATTCTGGGGTCGGACGTGTCGGGCGTCGTCGAGGCGGTAGCCACGGATGTGCAGGGCTTCTCCATCGGCGATGAAGTGTTCGGCATGGTTCGCTTTCCTAGCATGGGGGAGAGCGCTGCTTATGCCGAGTACGTTGCCGCGCCAGCGTCAGACCTTGCACTCAAGCCGGCTGGCATCGATCACGTACAAGCCGCAGGGGCGCCGATGGCAGGTCTCACCGGCTGGCAGTACCTGATTGAGCTGGGGCACAATGAACCGAATCCGTTTCAACCGGAGTCGCATCGCCCGGTGCCGCTGGGCGGCAAGACGGTGCTCGTCAATGGTGCCGCGGGCGGCGTGGGGCACTTAGCCGTGCAACTGGCCAAATGGAAGGGTGCGCACGTCATCGCGGTGGCATCAGGCAAGCATGAGTCGTTCCTGCGCGAGCTCGGTGCCGACGAATTCATCGACTACACCAAAAGCTCTCCCGAGGACGTCGTGCATGACGTTGATCTCGTCCTCGATACCCTCGGCGGTCCCAGCACCGGTCGTTTCTTGCGTACGCTCAAGCGTGGCGGCGCTTTGTTCCCGGTGTTCTTAGGCTTCTCCGACGCCGAGGAGGCCGCGAAGCTGGGCGTCACGGTCTCGCTGACCCAGGTACGCTCGAACGGCCTGCAGCTGGCGGAATTCGGGCGCTTGCTTGATGCCGGGACGGTTCGTGTCGCCATCGACAGCACGTTTCCACTTGCCGATGCTCGCAAGGCGCACGAACGAGCCGCCCATGGGCATATCCAAGGCAAGATCGTGCTCACGGTCGTGTGAGGATGACAGCTTGAATGATCATCGCAGTCCTCGTGGAACGCCGCAAGACCTTGCGGCGTTCCACGAGCCGACGAGCGCGGACTGCGAATGAGCTTTGATAAGTTTGCCAATTTAATCAAACAAAAAAGGATGAATAAAAATGATTGTACTCTTAGGTTACCTTCACCTGAATCCGTCTGATGTGAATGAGTTCACTGCAGATGTTCAGGCCGTTGCTTCCAGCACGAGAGCTGAAAAGGGGTGCCTCTTTTATGCCGTTGCCTGGGAAGATGCGCGCGCCGGACGCATGCTGATCGTCGAGCGGTGGCAAGATCAAGAATCACTGACGGCCCATCTTGAAAGAGAAAAGACGTCGCCGTTTTTACAGAAGTGGGGAAACAGGATGGAAATCGACGTTCTAAAATACGATGCCTCGAACGAACGCTCGTTCATGGAGTAAAGAAGTCGAGTAGACCGGGGGGATTTTCCCCCCCAGTCTCTCACAGAGCAGAACGTGAAGGTCTCCCTTCATTCAGCTCTTGTTATCCAATCGCGAGCAGTAGCCCTATTTGCCCTTGGTAAAAGAGATTAGGGCTGCTCAGCATCGGCCTTCTTCCAGCAGTGAATTTGCCGATTACTCTAAAAGACTATTTATCCGAAAATATAAACCCAACCTGGGAACACTGAAGTACATTGAATGCATAGCACAAAATGGTTATAATAAGATTAAAATATGTCTATGCAAGGGGTTGGGCATGATGATAATTAAGCCGTCAGCCAGTATTCGGCAAAACTATAATGAAATCGCTGATTTATGTAAAACTTCCGGGGAGCCGGTTTACTTGACCAAGAACGGTGAAGGAGATCTTGTCGTGATGGACCTGGAAGCATTCTCCCGCCGTGAGAAGATGCTGAAGCTGCGTGAAGAATTGCTGGCTGTTCAAGAGGATCGCATAGCGGGACGCGCTGGCGTAACGCTGGACGAATTGGATACGTATTTGGATAGCATTATTGATGAGGCTGAGCATGGAAAAAGCACCTCATTATAAGGTAGTCGTTTCCGATCGAGCCCGTCAAATGCTGGCGAGTCATATACGCTTTCTTGCCGAGAAGAGCCCTGAAGCTGCACGCAACACGAAAAACGAATTGCTTCAGACGATGCGCTCATTGACACGGATGCCGGAACGCTATCCTTTTCTGGATGCAGAGTTTATACCTCCAAACAAGTACCACAAGATGTTTGTGGAGAAGTGGTATCTGGTGTTGTATCAGATACAGGATGAGATGGTGTATGTGGATCACATTGTAGATTGCAGACAAGATTATCGCTGGTTGGTACGATAGCAACTCTATAAATCGGAAGTGGGCGTTGAACGAATTGGCGTCTTCAGTAACAAATAGAAAGGGAGGGGACAGTATTTGTTCCCCTTCCTTTGGTATTTACTAGCCTGACGAATCGCTTCAAAAGACCACTACGGAGTCATACTCTTCCAAAGCGCCTGGAACGCACCGGACTCGACCTCGAAAAATACCGGGTCATTGCCATAGCGCACCAGCCCTTTACCGAACAGCGTCAGTTCTACTCGCGTATGGTCCTCAAGCTTCAGGTAGATGACCTTGCGGTTTTCGTCATCGTAAATGCCTTGATCGATCAGCGGGTCAGCCGCCAACGGTTTGGCATCCTGAAGGGATGCCAAGAAACCAGCGAGCGACTCGTCGTTGGCCAGCGGTTCATATTGCTGCTGACCGTTGTTCCAGCTTTCGAAGCTTTCCCACTCGGCCGAGGCGATTCGGCCTTCCAGATGCAGCTTACCGAGCAGGTCGGCTCCGCTGCTTACGGTAATGCCGTTGGTATGCTCGAACAGCTCGGCATAGACTTGGCCGTCGATCTCGGTGTAGGACATGATGCGGAAATCCGAATCATATCCCTTTACGGCATAGATGTCCGTTTCGCCGATGTTGGAGGCAAGCTCGGTGTACTTGTCATTTCCACTCAGTTCATCAATGCCTCCTGTTGTCCGTCCGAGCTTGTCGCCGCGCAGTGCAGTAGCATCGGCTGCGTCGATGCGGGTTGCCGCCTGGGTATAGATATTGCCTTGATAGACGACCAGGGGGACCATACTCGTTTTGACACCGGAGTTCTTATCCGGCAGCTCCAGCTTGGGAATGACGACACTGTCGGGTGAGCTTGCGGCAGGTGTGTTCGGGGTCACCTTGGCTACCTCGGTGCCCGGTGATGTCGGAGTGCCCCCTTGCTTCCAGAAGCTGGACGCAGCCACACCGATACCGGCAGCGAGTACGATACTGGCAGCGATATAGACCGTCCTGCGTGGACGCTTCCGTTCTTGCTGCACCTTGTGCAATTTGTCTTCCATTCGTTGTTTCATCGCTTCATTTGTTGTCATCGTCGTATCCACCGCTTTCTTATATTTTATCCGGAATTGCTCTTCATTCATTGCGGTTCTGCTCCTTTCAGATTCAGTTTTAGCAGCTGTCGTCCCCGTTGGAGTCTCATCTTCACCGCAGACTCGCTGATGCGCAAGATTTTGCTGATCTCCTGGATGCGGTAGTCTTCGTAATAATACAGATGAATAACCGTCTTATACTTGACAGGCAGTGCCATTACAAGCTGAAGCAGCTCCCAATCCTCAGAAGCGTCAACCGTAACCGGCTCAGCCCCCTCCAGCTTGATCTCCCGCTTGCGCCAGCCCCTGCCCAGCATAGTTTTGCAATGATTGGTGATCACCCGGATCAACCAGGCTTTTTGATGCTCGGCATCCTTGAACTCAGGTGCTTTTTCCATTAGTTTGATGAAGGTATCTTGAATGGCTTCTTCCGCATCCTCGCGGCTGCCCAGATGAACCATGGCAATCCGGAACAGCATGCTGGCGTAAGTTTCATAGCTCTTCATCACATGATTTCCCGGCCGGGTCATGGATCGCTGCATGGTTGTTTCTGCCTCCTTTACCGATAACACAGTTATGGACGGCAATCGGTCACATTTTGTTTTAGAGCATTGGTAATTTCCTGTAAAATGGTTATGATAGTAATTACGAGTAAGCTGCAGATACCTTTAATGTAGAGGAAGTGGAAGCCTGATGGCCTGGATTAGCGCTATACTTGTCGCCATTGTTGCCATTGAACATATTTATATCCTGATCTTGGAGATGTTCTTGTGGACGAGATCGAGAGGCAGGAGGGTGTTTGGAACAACACGGCAGTTTGCGGAAGAGACGAAAGCCTTGGCTGCGAATCAGGGGCTGTACAACGGTTTTTTAGCGGCAGGCCTGGTATGGGGGCTTGTACATCCTAATGGCGGGTTTGGTCTGCAAATTCAGATTTTCTTTCTTGTTTGTGTTCTTGTGGCTGCGATTTACGGCAGTCTGACGGCGAAGAAGTCCATCCTGATTACACAAGGTCTCCCGGCATGTATAGCGTTTATATTTGTGCTTATTAACGTATCGTAATGACAGTGTTTTTACTTGGAAAATGAAGAGGGAGAAGTTCATTCTTGGAGATGGGGTAACGGACAAAGGAGTCTTTGCATGACAAAGGTACTTGTAGTGGATGATGAAGCGAGCATTTCCGGCGCGGTGGCTTATGCGCTGAGGCGAGAGGGTTATATTGTAGAGACGGCGGCGGACGGGCAGGAAGCGCTGGACCGTGTTGATACGTTCAAGCCGGAGGTCATGGTGCTTGATGTGATGATGCCGCGTATGAGCGGTTACGACGTGTGCCGCAAGCTGGAAGGGCGGCCGCAGAGGCCGGCGATTTTGCTGTTGACGGTCAAGAACGATATCGTTGACAAGGTGCTGGGCCTGGAGCTGGGAGCGGACGATTACATGACGAAGCCGTTTGACATGCGGGAAATCATCGCCCGGGTCAAAGCCTTGTCCCGCCGCAGACCCCACACGTCCGTAGAGGCGCAGGAGCTGATTCAGCTTGCCGGTTTGTCGATCAATCTGCCGAACCGTACGGTTCACGCGGAGGGCTCCGTGATTGATTTGACGCCCAAGGAGTTTGATTTGCTGGCACTGTTCGCGCGGAACCCGGAACGGGTCTTCTCGCGGGAGTCACTGCTTGAGCAGGTGTGGGACATGGACTTTGTCGGCGGGACACGAACGGTGGATATCCATGTACAGCGGCTGCGCAAGAAGCTGGGCAAATGGCAAAACGTGATTCAAACCGTGTACGGCATCGGCTATAAAAGCACGGAGTCGCAGTCATGAGACGGCGGACCTGGCGGTTTGGCCTCAAGTGGAAGGCCGCCGTGTTGCTGGCACTACTGCTGGCGGCCGTGATCGCAGTGCTCAGCTTCCTCGTGCTTGCCGGCATCCGGGACGATCAACGCGACCGGCTGGAGCAAACGCTGGCGCGGGAGGCAGAGGCTGCCAATTTAAGGATTCGCCAGGAGGCGATGACGAGCGGTTCGCTTTCCCCGGACGATTTCATGGAGCGAAGCGGCCAGCGGCTCGCCGTCGATCTTGGTGCGCAAAGTGGTCTGCCCGTCACACTGTATAAGCCGGACGGCACGCTTGCGGGCACCTCGCTGCCGTTTCAGCCGAAGGCGGGCGTGAAGGATGCGCTCACCCATACGGCACAAGGGCAATCGGCCTATATTACGGAAGGGGACCGGCTGCTGTATTTGGCGCCACTTTACAATGCCGATGATCAGCAGGTGGGCACGATTCAGCTTCACGTTTCGCTTGCTGAGCAGCATGCTTTTTACGCACGGATACAGCGCTTGTTTTGGGTTGCCGGCGTGTTGGTGCTGGCGGCGGGTTTCCTGCTCGGCTTCCTCTATGTATGGCGGCAGGCCCATGTTATCGGCAGGCTGAACCAGGCTGCCCAGCGCATCGGGGAAGGGGAGTATCTCTCCGAACCTATTGTGCGCCGGGCTGATGAGCTGGGCGAGCTGGCGCAGGGCATTTATGAGATGAGCGGGAGAATCTCCTCGTCTCTTACCCAGTTGACGGAAGAAAAAAGCAAGCTGCTGGAGGCTGTTGCCCGCCTGCAGGAGCTGGAGCAGCAGCAGAAGCAGTTTATCGGCAATATCAGCCATGAGCTCAAAACGCCACTAACCTCTATTCTCGCTTATGCCGACTTGCTGGACATGTACCGGGATGACCCCGTGCTCCTGGATGAGGCGGGCAAGCAAATCGGCAAGGAGGCGGAGCGGCTGTACGGGCTCGTGGAGAAGGCGCTGAAGCTCTCCTCCATGGACGTATATGAGTTCGAGACGCATGCGACATCCGTCAGCCTGCTGCCGCTGCTTCAGGAGGCGGCGGCTCGCCTGCAGGCGAAGGCGGAGAGGTATGGGATCGAGCTCGTCACGATGCTGGAGGGAGGCTCCGTATGGGCCGATCCGGAAAATCTTATGCATATGGTGCTGAATCTGCTGGATAATGCGATTAAATATAACAAGCCGGGCGGGAAGGTGCTGTTATCCAACGAGGCGGTGCGGGATCGGGATGGACAAGGCTGGATGAACATCACAGTCCGGGATACCGGCATCGGTATTCCGGAGGAGGCGAGGGCTAAAATCTTCGATCCTTTTTATACCGTCAGCGGCGACCGCTCCAGAGCCCACGGCGGGACTGGACTCGGCTTGTCGCTTGTGAAGGGCCTGGCGGAGAAGCAGGGCGGAACGGTTGAGCTTACTGCTTCGGGGCCGGAAGGCTCGGTGTTTGTCATTACACTGCCCCTGCAGCGGCCGGAACTCCCAGAGACTATTTTCTCTGGTAATGGTCCAGACTTGGAATAAGGTCTGATTGAATTTACAAGTTTCCGGGTTCCCGTAATGGTTCTGAATGGACTCCGGAGCAAGGCCCCACTTTGTGGGGTTATTTGCATAGGAGGCGTTGATGTTACAAGAACGTTACAAGTCGGATATGTTTTCGGGATATTCCTTTTCTATACTAAGGTCAACAGGGGATGCTGAAGCGAACGATGCCAAGAAGTCGGCCGCCTGAGACTGCGCTCCTGTGACAGCGTTGGAGGTGCCTGATGAAACAAAATGCTGGAATGTACGGTATCAAGCTCTTAACAGTTGCAATATTGTCATTGGTCGTGACGGCCTGCCAATCGTCCGGCGACCGGCTTACAGTGGTTAACCCGGATGTCAGCCGAACCGGGCAGCAGACAGATCAGAGCCCGGAGCCTGCTCCGGGTGGTGAACGGAAGCTGACCGTCGTTAAGCAGCCGGCCCAGCAGGCTGGCCGGGAACTTGCGATTGCCCGCACGCACCGGATTGAGGCTGCGAGTATTCAGTCCTGGCTATCGGAGGACGAGGTTAGCATCGAGACGACCAAGCTGGTGAAAGCCGGAACCGCGACGGAGGAGCCCGAGTACGAGTACACGTCTTCCATAGTGAATGTCAACACTGGTCAAAACAGAGCAAACACCAGAGAGGGAGGACAGCAGGTGGACGGATATATGCTCGTCAAAGAGACCATCTCGCCAGATGGCGGCTACAGCTTCATACAGAAATGGAAGGACAAATATATCGCGGACAATTTCGTAAAAAACCGCCATACCGGCCAAACGATTCAGATCAAGGGCGATAACTATTTGGAGCGGGGCGGCTGGCTGAATGCGGACACATATATTCTGGCCGCAGGCTCCAAGAGCGGGCGTGGAGAAATTCGCCAAATCTCGGCTGCGGACGGGAAGGCGACGGCTGTAACGCTGGATGACCCTGATGCGGAGATGTTCGGGCAGTTTGGCGCCAGCCACGGGCGGATTTATTATACTGACGATCAACATGTATTGAAGGTGTTCGAACCCGGGCAAGCGAAGCCGGTTAGCCTGATTCAGGATGTCTGGAGCTTCGAAATTTCGCCTGACAGCCAATATATCGCGGTGTCCACGGTCACGCAATCCGGTGATTTTAAAGGAAGCAAGCTGCTGATTTACGATGCCGCCGGGAGCCTTCAAGGCTCGCTGATCGGCAAGGGTGACCTGATTTCCTATATCTCGTGGTCCCCGGATTCCGCGAAGCTGGCGTTTGACGTCTATACCGAGGATAAAACGGGCATGAACGGGGTGTATATTTTCGACACCCGCTCGGGCCGGGTAATACCGCTCGCGCAGTATTACGCCGCCGCCGATCCGATGCCTCATCCCGTGTACCCGTTCAACTGGAGTCCATCCGGCAACCGGCTGGGGTTCACGCTGGATGACCCGAAATCGCTGCTCGTCACGCACGTTATAGATTTTAAATAAACGCATTCCCATTCCATTGAACAGAGAGGAACGAATCCCATGAACAATATGAAAAAATCGATCATCACCATCGCCGTAGCCGGCATGACCTTAACAGGCGCAGCCGGAGTGTATGCAGGCACACAATTGCAGAAAATCACCGCTTATCTCAATCACCAGATCGGCATTCAGGTAAACGGGGAAGCTTATTCCCTGGCGGACCAGGAAGGCAATCCATTAACACCGATCACCTATAACGGTACGACATATTTGCCGGTGCGGGCGGTTGGCGATGTGCTGAATGTGCCGGTCAGCTATGATGCCAAGGAGCAGCAGGTGCAGATCGGCGGCGGAAAAGGCGGGGATAACGGCGCTAACACGGGCTTGGTTGCGGTGAATTTTACCCAGACTCAGTTGAAGGAAATCACCAAGGCCTATGCGAAATTTGAATCCTTTGAAACCGCTTATGCTCCGGCACAAATGGTCAAAGGAGATGCCTTCAATAAGGTTGGCGCCTCGGAGGATGGAGTAAATCTGCTCTTTAAGCACATGACGGTAAACGTATCGCCACGGGACTCTGCCTATCTGTACGATGGCAAGACGGTCAAGCTGTCGAACGGGGTTAAAGCCAAATGGTATACGCCGGATAAAACGCCGATGTTAAGCTTCGCGCTGGATGATCGTTTTGTTACCCTAAGCTCGCCGGACCATACATTGAACCAGACACAGCTCGAACAAGTGGCCGTAACCGTGGCCAAGCTGAAATAATACACAGGTCAAAAAGAACGGGAGCGCGCTCGAGCGTAATCGGAATTTGAAAAAGAGGAATGGACGATTTGAAAAAGCCTGCTGGAGCATGCACATGCTCAGGTAGGCTTTTTGGTTATGATGAGGTCTGGATATGTTTTCAGTCTACCCACATGGTTTAAGGAAAGAACCTGGAAGCAATATTGCTTAGAGTATTGGGAAGTGTACATGCCCGGTTTACGCGGACGGAATATAAGCATTCTCCACTTCGACCTTTCGTTCATTCCCAATCATTTTGTATCTGACATCGATGACAGCACCATTTTGGTATTGGGGAATGTCAACGACGGAAATAAAGGTTTCCACCGTGGTCCGAAAGGTTTGGCCGTCCTCTTGGGTGACCGTTAAATCGAGTTGGATGCCCGGCCGTCCATCCATGGTGGATGAGGTTTGTTGAACGGAATGAATGAGCGCCTTTGCCTGGGTTCCGTCGGCCAAGATCTCTTGGCGGCTCTGCTGGGCTTTCAGATTGGTACGAAGTGATTTCAAGACGACAATCAGCGTAATTGAACCGGTAATCAGCCCGAAAATGATGAGCAGGATAATGAATGTTGTGCTGTTCATGTCAACCTCCCGAAATAAATAGGTGTGAAAACAGTCTTTCTTCCATTTTCTCGGATGGCCCTAAGTAAAACAAGGTACTAAACGCTCAAACTGCCCCACCAAACCTTTTTCATTCCAATCGTAGGTGATCAGTGCTTTCCACAAAGCCCAACCGCGGGCCCGTTAGATTAGCCATATACTTGATAAAACGGGGATAAAAAGGCGACCTGTCCAGCAAAGGCCATATATTTACTTTGGCAGCAGAACCTGTAGAATATTTTCCTAACATGTTTAGATACAAGAGGGGGATTCAAGTGAATGTTCAAGTCTATACATTAAACGCTTTTGCCAAAGGGCAGCTTGGAGGCAATCCGGCCGGGGTTGTCCTGAACGCCGATTCGATGTCTGCAGAAGAAATGCAGCAGGTAGCACGTATCGTGGGCTTTTCGGAGACGGCTTTTGTGGAAAGGTCGCAGCATGCTGATTTTAAGGTCCGTTATTTTGTTCCTACCGATGAAGTTGATTTGTGTGGACATGCTACGATTGCAACCTTTTATCTGCTGATGTCCGGAAAATTGATCCGCAGCGGAAGCAGGTCAGCTCATTATTGAACAGGGCTATACGATGAATTCCCCTTCAGAAATTCGGGCAAATCTGTCGGTGAACGAAGCAGGGAACATAATGAAGATAGAAGTCGGAGGTACGGCTGCTAACATACAGATTCAAGAAGTAAAGATATAAGGGATGGACTGTATTATTGACTGTATAAGAAGTCGCGAGCTGGAGAAAAAATAAGCAGCCGTTCCCCGGTGAAAAGCCAGGAAATGGCTGCTGTTTAAAAGTGTCTATTCGGCTGTATTATGCCCCCACCGTATATCCCTTGCCTTCTTTACGCTTCTTCGCATATTCGGCGGTTGCAGTAAACAGGACGTCGGAGGAAGAGTTCAGGGCCGTTTCAAACGAGTCTTGCAGAACTCCGATGATGAATCCTACACCAACCACCTGGATCGCAATCTCGTTCGGGATGCCGAACAGGCTGCATGCCAGCGGAATGAGCAAAAGTGAGCCGCCAGCCACACCTGAAGCGCCCGCCGCAGATACGGCGGATACTACAGAAAGAATGAGCGCCGTGCCAAAATCTACTTCAATACCCAGCGTATGCACCGTTGCGAGTGTCAAGACAGAAATCGTCACCGCCGCGCCCGCCATATTGATCGTAGCCCCCAATGGAATGGATACCGCATACGTGTCCGGGTCCAGCTTCAGCTTTTCGCATAACTTCATGTTGATGGGAATGTTCGCAGCTGAACTGCGTGTGAAGAAGGCGGTAATGCCGCTTTCCTTCAGGCAGCTGAACACGAGCGGATAAGGATTTCTGCGAATATTCAGATAAACAATGAACGGATTGACAACAAGCGCAATAAACAGCATACATCCAATGAGCACGAGCAATAGCTTGCCGTAGTCGAGCAAGGAAGACAGACCGTTGGCTGTAATGGAATCAAAAACAAGTCCCATGATGCCAAGTGGTGCAAAATGGATGACCCACTTGACGATTTGGGATACGGCGTCTGAAAAGTTAACAAGCAAGGTTTTTGTACTGTCAGAGGCATTTCTTAAAACAATGCCAAGCACGATCGCCCAAGCCAGAATACCGATATAATTACCATTCATAAGGGCATTTACCGGATTATCCACCACATTAAACAGCAAAGCCTTAAGCACTTCTACAATTCCATCGGGCGGAGTCAGGTCTTCGGAGCCCTTGACGAGCGATAAGGTTACCGGGAATATAAAGCTTGCAATTACGGCAATAAGTCCCGCCAGAAACGTGCTCAAACCATAAAGGGCAAGAATCGCTTTCATATTTGTGTGCTGGCCTTTTTTGTGATGAGAGATGGCGGACATGACGATGAGCAGAACCAGCAGGGGCGCAACCGCCTTTAAGGCGGATACAAACAGAGAACCGAAAATGCTGATGCCTGTTGCCATGGGCACGGATAAAGCCAGGATGATACCTACTATAATCCCCACTAGTATTCGTTTGACCAAGCTCACTTGGTTCCACTTGAGCAGCAATGATTTCATGATTTCCCTCCGATACTAAAATATGAAATAGAACTCGCACCAGCCGCCATTTCGTAACAAGGCAAGTTAGTTAGATGTTAGTTTACCATGAAAAATATCGATTGTGTATAATTGCATAAATTCGCGGAATTTCCCCTGTATTAAATTTTGCACGACTCGGCAACCGTTTTTTTGAATTGTAATACAATTGGAAAGGAATGTGATATGAAAGACTTATATGTGAAGGATCAATAAAATAGGTCTATATACCTCTATAACGGAATTTTTTAGTATAAAAGTATTGTTTTCTGTGGTAAAGTAAGTTGTCGGCTGTGATTTCCACATATAGGAATGAACAGAGGATCATAGACTTATCAATGAAAACGGAGTGAAGAGGTTATGAAGTACAGGAAAATGCTGATTTGGTTCATTCTTGCGATTTTCTTGGTGGGCAGTCTGGAGCTTCCCGCAGGAACTGCAAAAGCTGAAGTGGCTACATTAGTCAAAAAAATGAAAGATTATCTAGAATTCCCCGATACACATGAAATGATGGAAGGCGACTATATGATCTATGTCCTTCCGGATGGAGATGGACAGTCGCGTGTCTTTAAGTTCGAGACGAAAAATAGAATTACGCCCGAAAACAAGCTTCGTTTGTATAACAACGGAGCCGAAGTTGATCCAACGGAGTTTAAAGTTGACTATAGCAACTACACCATAACGCTGAATGAAGCGCCCTACTCCGGAGCGGAGCTTTATTTTACGTACTTGATTTTTCCGAATTTTGAGTGGAAAACATCTCTCTCAAACGTAGAACATATCGGAATTTTACTTGGTAAGTGGGACGGTTCAAGTAGGGTTTTCCATTTAACGACTAACTATATTCTGAATTCAAATAAAAATGTCATTTTATATATAGGTAGTTTTACGAAAGTCCCTGCATCCGAATTTACTTTTAATTACAAAACCGGCACGATAGCGATATCGGAAAAATATGATGCTCCGATGTCTGGCTCGGAAATTTACTTTTACCTCCCTGTTAGCTCTATTATCGGTACGCAAACGTCTGCAGGTGAAGCAGAAGAGACTCCAACGCTCATAGAAGAAACAGAAGGTCCTCAAGAACCCGTCGATCAAACAGAGAATACCGGTGAAGGAGAAAATCAAGGGTCTACGGATGAGACAGAGGGGACTCCAGCATCTGACGGTGAAGCAGAGGAACCGGAAACCGCTGATGACAAGGCTGGAGATACGAAAGCACCGATTGATGGAACAGAGGACACGGATACATCTGTTGGCGAACAAGACGATCCCCAGGCATCTTCCGGTGAAACAACGGAGAATACTCTACCTGCTGGAGCTGAATCTCCTGATCATGAGGAAGAAGTAGAATTTAATGTGCCTGCTGGTGAGAAATACCCGGGCCGTATTACGCTCAAGTCGAATTTTACGTTTACCGTCAGTATTAAAGCTTCGGCGTTCCGGCCGACCTACATTTCCTATCTGATCATCAAGAATGCAAAAGGCAATGTAGTGAAACGAATCCGAATAAACAGCTCGTCTACAACCTATTCCATGAAACAGCTTGGACTGCCTTCAGGCGGATATTACTTTTATTTGAAAACGATCAACCAGTCAGGCGGCCTGGCGGCATCTATCCCGCAATTTGTGCCCATTAACAACGAATCCTCACTGATTCAAGTGCTTATTGAAGGGCAGAGACAAGCTTATGTGCAGCCGCCTGTTAAAGTAAAGGGAAGTGTGCTCGTTCCGTTCCGGGCTCTTTTTGAAGCGCTTGGTGCAAAGGTCAAATGGGACGGTGCCACCAAAACGATCACGGCCACCAGAGGCGGAACCACCCTTAAATTAACGATTGGCTCCAAGGTTGCATACGTTAACGGCAAAGCTATTAAATTGAGTGCGGCACCACAATTGATCAATGGAGTAACGATGGTGCCGATCCGATTCATTGGCGAGGCTTTTGGCGGAATGGTGGAGTGGAACAATGCTTATAGCTCGGTGATTATTTTCCAAAATGAACCTTCCATTCCTACAACCGAGGAAAGCGAGCGGGCAGAAGAAACGGATTCGTCCGGTTCCTCGCCTATTTTCGAGAACATATCGCAAAGCATTAACAGCTCCTCCGATATTGTGTTTGTCATTGATGTAACAGGTAGTATGGGAGAGGCGCTGGATTATGTAAAAGAAACGGTGAAAAGCTTTGTTGCTTCCGTGCCATCCGGTTCCAATTTTGCCATCGTTGCTTACCGGGATATTAATCATGTGACTTCTTCCCATAAAGATCTGCAGTTTTTTGAATTCACGGGCGATAAAAATGTGCTGAGGGCCAATTTGGCGGCACTGAAGGATTCCGGCGGCGGGGATACGACAGAATCCGGCTTGGAAGCCATTCATATGGCGGTTGGCAAGCTGTCTGGCAGCAAGAACGTCAAAAGAATTATTTTCATCACAGATGCCCCTGTTCACGACAAAGGCACCTCTCGAGGAAAAAGCAGCTATTCCATTGAGCAGATTACAGATGAGCTGAAAAAGGAAAATGTTGCTCTTGATGCCATCGCTCCAACAAGCGGAACTGCCTACAAACAAATGACCCGGCTTGTTGATGCCGGCAAGGGCAAGCTGTACGATATTGAGGATGCTTCTGTGCTGCAGATCAAAAAGTAAGCTTTGGTAGTGAAGAGTAAAAGGAAGCCCTTTCAAGGCTCCTTTTACTCTTCATTGTTATCCAAATGCTCCACTACCCAAGCATACTCCCGATTCAGGCGATCAAGCAGCTTGGGGTCTTCTTCGGACGCAGTATTTTTCATATAACCTTTGTACTGCCTACATCAATATGGCTTATTTCAAGCTCGAAAGAGAAAGGAATATTTTGCTGGTTCTCATTGAAGAGTATAAGGTTCTCCCTTATAATCAAAACGTGGTCCTAGAATTTGTAACCAATTGGGGGAAAAGACAATGTTAGTAGGTAAAGGCGCAGTACGTGAAATGTCGAACGATATCGACAAAGTTGTAAGAGAGATTGACCAGATTACTCAGTCCAAAATTGACCGTGTGTCCGATAAAATTGATTCTGAGTTGAATTCTTGTGGTCGTGAGTTAACGAATGCTGCGACTACTTTGTCTCAAATCAAGCCTCTTATCGATCGACTGGTTGCGCAAGTTGGACAAAATGCTCCAGATCATGTGCAAGTTCTTGTAACATCTATTGCACAGGAAGTCATGTCCAAAGTGATTGCTGCAAGCGGAAACATTGATGAGGTTCAAAAGAATATTAAGGATGTCGACAAATTAACCAACGAAATCGACAGCTTGACGGATGAAATTGATAAGTTGACCAATAAAATCGACGAAATCACGGACAAATATCAGAAATAATAAGGAGGCCTGTCTTCATGAGTGACTATACACCGCCTGTAGGACAGCCCAATTATATATCCGGATGGGGGAACAATCAGGCTAAAGAAACAGCTTCCAAGATTGATCATATCGCGGATAAAGCCAAATTTGGCATCGAAATGCTGGGATCGGGTCTGATCGGCATCGATGCCATTGAGAAAGAGTTAATTGAGCTCTCGCATGCTCCCAACCCGCCTACTCAAGAACAAATCAGAGCGATTGCTCATCGTCTGGATGCTCACCAGAAGCAGTTTCAACAAGCTCTGGACCGCATCAAAGATATGATGACAGATATCGACAGAGAAACGGATTCGATCCAAAAGCCGCGTACAAGCTGGTAAACAAAAAAAGCCGTGAATCATGCGTTTAATGGTTCCCGGCTTTTTCCGTTGGAATTCATGAGCAGCGCCTACTTTCACTCTTGGTGGACATAGGTGCAATTGCCCACACTTTGACGGGCAATTTACTAGCGGACACGTGAAAAATGTAATAGGACGGTGTTTGGAGGTGTTCGGTGAGTCGAAAAATATTTAACCCGAGACTGCATACGGATTGGGTGCAACCGCATTCGCTTGCGTGGTATGCACAGTTGGGCAGACTTGAAGGAAGTTATTCATATTCCTGGCAATCGACCATAATGGAACCCGACGGAGAAACCATGTTTACCCGGGAAGTGTCGCAGATGGTTCCAGGCAAGAAAGTTCTGGATATAGGCTGCGGTCATGGAGAGTACACGCTGCAATGGAGTGCTGCAGCGCAGCATATAACAGGCCTGGATGTCACAGCAGAGTTCATAAAACAAGCGAATGAAACCATCCATAACAACGTTTCTTTTGTAATAGCCAATACGAAGAGCAGGCTTCCTTTTGCTGACAGAGCATTTGATTGTGCATATAATCGCAGGGGACCGACTTCAGCTTATCTCGATGTCAAGAGAGTCGTTCGAAAGGGCGGAAAAATATTAGGCTTGCATCCTGGTGATAATGTAAATGTTGAGCTGTCCACATGGTTTCCCGGGTTATTTGAGCCGACGTCGGAAGGAACACCAATTCTTAACCAAATTAAGCGGAGGCTAGTGGATGGAGAGCTCGGTCATGCTGAGGTGGAGACGGTCAGGAGTTTTGAATACTTGCATGAACCGGTTGATGTGATAAAAATGGCCTGCTTTGGCCAGAAGCGGTCCGTCTTTGAAGCCGTGATTCAAGAGTCCATGAACGACATCACAACAATTTTTTGGAAGAATGCATCAGATTCAGGTTTACCTGTGGCCTTTGAACGGTATATTGTTCGAGGGGTTATTTAATTTAAGGGGCGAGTGTCGGGAATGGTGTAAAATAAGATAGCTCAACCATACAGGATATACCACGTCGGATCAACAAAGCAGAAGGAGAGCATGTCTTTGCGTTTATTATTCCATCAAACAAGTGATAACCATGAAATCAAGGTTTATGATACGGCTGAATTATATGGTGAAAAGGGCCACTTTCGCGTGTTGGAGTTCTCCAACCAGGCTGTGCAGGGGGCGCTTGATCTGGAGCATCCGGATCGCATTCTGTTTGAATATCCGAGAGCCATTATTCACCTGATAGAGTGCAACAACCCCGGCTTTGAGGACGCATTCCTGATCGGGCATGGCATCGGGACGATTGCAGGGCATTTTGCAGATAAACGCTTCAAGGTAGCCGAGCTGGACAGGCAGGTGGTGGAACTGAGCCGTACCTATTTTGGCAGTGCCGCGGATCAGGTTCTGATTGGCGATGGTCGTGAGCTGCTGAGCCGGGAGGAGCCAAACCGTTTTGATTATGTCATTGTGGATGCCTTTACGGAGAGGGGAACGCCCCAGCATCTGATCTCCCGGGAATTTTTCCGGCTGGCGGCAGAGAAGCTGCAGCCTGCAGGGGCGGTCATTATGAATCTGATTGGCAGAGGTGCCCGTGACAAGCATATTCAGACCATCCATACCACGCTCAGTTCGGTGTTTCCATATACGAAAGCCTTCTCGATGTCAGAGGAGGGAGGTACGATTATCCGGAATGTGATTCTCATGGGCAGTGCCCGGCCTATTCTGTATCTGGAACGCAATATGGCCGGGTTTCGGGAAACGAAGCTTGGCAGGGGGCATATCATTTCAGATTGAACAGGAAAGGGATGGACTACATATGGAAAGTCTTTTACTGATCCTGGTTGGCATGCTCGCTGCGATTAGCGGAGCTATTGCCGGTTTGGGCGGCGGATTTATTATCGTGCCGGTGCTGGCGTTCATGTACACCATCCCGGTATCCAACATTTCAGGAACGTCGATGGCTGTCCTATTCGTAAGTGCGATCTCAAGCACGCTGGCTTATGCAAGACAAAAAAGAATCGATTACCGCAGCGGCCTCGCCTTTTCAATAGCCATGGTTCCGGGTTCTGTACTTGGCGCCTGGACTACAGGCGTTGTTGGCAGTCGAGTCTTCTTTATTGCGCTGGGGCTGTTTCTGATGCTGATGGCTGTGGTGATTAATTTCAAGCCTACCCGCAGCCGGGGTGGCTTCCTGCGTCCGACGGTGTCGCGGGCGATTACGGATGCATCCGGGCTGAAGCATAGCTACTCGTTTAACATGTGGTTCGGCGCGACGGTGGCGTTTTTTGTCGGGTTCATTTCCAGCCTGTTTGGCATCGGCGGCGGCTCGGTCATGGTGCCCACGATGATTCTGTTTCTGGCGTTTCCGCCTCATATTGCGACGGCGACGTCCATGTTCTCCATCTTGCTTTCCTCTTTGGTGGGAACCGTATCCCATGTAGCTTTAGGCCATGTTATGTGGGGAACGTTCATATGGCTTGCCATAGGGGCACTTGTCGGAGGGCAGATCGGTGCGAAAATTGCATCCAAAATCCCGGCAAAGGTCATTATCCGCATCCTGTCGGTATGTCTGTTTATTGTGGCCGTCCGGCTGATGTTTAAAGGTTGAACGAAATCATGGGTTGCAGCAGGTGTTCTGTACCGATAAAATGGGAGGAGGAGCTTAGTGCTCATCAATGACTTTAGGGACAACCCTGAGCATTGCACAACTATTGCTGACAACCACAGGAGGAACGGACCGTTATGATCATCCAATTCATTCGTTATCGTTAATGAGAGGTACAGACCTATAGGCCCGGCTATTTTTTTCGTATGATGCCAGGGTTTATTTTTCTGTGCCTTTTTCATTCCCGATTAATGAATGAAAGGGTGTTTTTTTGTGTCCAAAAACGGGAAAATCCGCCTCTTGACTGAACATGTAAATATTTTTGCTTGTCCGCTTTGCTCAACGCCGCTGCATGTGACCAATCAAACGAGCCTGGTGTGTAAGAAGGGGCATTGCTATGATATCGCAAGACAGGGGTACGTGAACTGGCTTTCACATACGCCCAAAACGAAATATGACCAATCCTTGTTTACAGCGCGTTACAGCCTGCATCGGCATGGCTTTTTTGCGCCGCTGACGGAGTGCATCGTTGAAGCAATAATAGAGCATATGGATTCCGAAACCTCCAGAATCTCTAAAGCCTCCGAAACCGGAAGGCTTATAAAAATAATGGATGCCGGATGCGGCGAAGGCTCGCATTTGGTGGATGTTCTGAACGGCATGGGCAACAAGACGGCATATGAACTGCTGGGCGCAGGTGTGGACATTTCCAAAGAAGGCATCCGTATGGCGGCCAAGGCAGCCGCCTCGGCCATTTGGTGCGCTGCTGACCTCGCCAAAGCCCCATTTGCAGACGGCCAGTTCCACTGCATTCTGAACATCCTGTCACCTTCCAGCTATGGGGAGTTCAAGCGGCTTCTGGCGAATGGGGGAATGGTGATCAAGGTGGTGCCGGAAAGCGGATATTTGCAGGAATTGAGAGAGGCGCTGCATGGGGGCGGGACGCACAGCTATTCGAATCAAGCTACGCTGGAGCTGTTCGAAAGCCATTTCCAGCTCACCGACAGGCGGCGGGTAAGTTATAAACTATCCCTTGAAGGGCCGCAACTGGAACATTTGCTGAAGATGACGCCCTTGTCGTGGCAAGCGTCTGCCGAGGATGTTCGGCGGGTGCTGAAGCAGGAGCAGATGGATATTACGGTAGACCTGACAGTTTTGACCGGAAAACAGAAATAATTTCAACAACAATAAAATAAGCGAAGACCCCGCCTGGTGTTAACCGGAGACGGGGTCTTTGTCTTGGTGCCGCTGCTGGCGGGCATCGTGGATGAACTTCTCCAGCTCGCCTTCCTTAAGCAAATCAACGAAGGTTTGCAGCCACTCGTAAAATTCAACCGCATGGTACAGCTTGTGCAGATCCTTTAAGGCCGCCTGTCGCACATCGGCAGGGGTATCTGGATGCAAAATCAGCTCTTTAAGCTCAGGCGTTACCTGAGCAATAGACGCCGTCATCACATCATGCTCACGCTGTAGCTTGGTGGAGAAGAAATTGCGGAAAAAGGTATAAAAATCGCTTTGAGCCTGATACAGGTCCTTGCGCTCAAGCTTGATATCCAGCTTCTCAATCATGCTGTTATCCAGCAGTGACCTGGCCGCATAGCTCATATTGCTTTTGCTCATCTGCATCTTGTCTTTCATTTCCTCAAGCGTCAGCGGTCTGTCCTCGAAAAACATTCTTCCATACAATAGCCCCGCCGAGTGTGTGACACCGTACAAATCCATCGTGGCTCCGATGGCCTCAACAACCTTTTCCCGCAGCTGCTCCCATTGAGCAAGCGCTAGGGTCTCTTTTCCCGTCTGATTCACTATGGCAGCCTCCATAATACCGGTATGTACTTAATGGATACAAAATTTCTTGAATATTCATCATTATACCCCGCAGTTAACAAGGATGTAAGTCGAATTCCAATAAATGTAGGGGAATTCAACAAATTTTACGAAGATTGACCTTTAAAATTACATAGAGATAACCCAGTCTGAAAAAATGAAAGTACAATAATAACTATACGATAGCGAAAATTAAGATGTTTAAAGTGCTGTAAGAGATAATATTCAAAAAAAATTGTACACAAGAATGGGGCTGTTATGCATTGAATTGGAGAAAAAGATGGGGTGAACCGCAGGCATACGCTTTTATACTTCCGGCCATGGTCCCCCTGGTTGTGTTCTGGATTATTCCGATGATCTACATTACTTATTTAAGCTTCACGAGCTGGGATTTTATGAGTCCGGTGAAAACCTTCGTCGGTTTGGACAACTACAAATACCTGTTCCAGGACCCTGAATTTTATGCCACGATCCGGGCGACGCTCATCTTTGCGGCCGGGAGTGTTGTTCCGACGATGACGGTCGGGCTGCTGCTCGCTCTGCTTCTGCACGGCAAGCTTGCCGGGTCGGGCATATACCGGGCGATCATATTTTCCCCCTGGGTGACGCCGACCGTCGCGGTATCCATCGTGTGGGCCTGGATTTTCGAAGCGAGATCGGGCCTTGCGAATGCGGTACTGAGCGGGTTTGGGGTTGAAGCGATTCCGTGGCTGCAGGACGGAGCGTGGGCAATGGTTGCTATTCTCATCGTCACCATTTGGAAAGGGCTCGGCTGGGTGATGGTTTTCTACCTGGTAGCTTTGCAGTCGGTACCCGAAAGTCTGAAGGAAGCGGCGGCTATCGACGGCGCCGGTCCTTTGCGGATCTTTTTCGCGGTAACGCTGCCGCTCATTTCACCGACGACCTTTTTCCTGTTCATTATCCAGATGATTGATGCGTTTCAGGCGTATGACCAGATCAATATTCTGACTCAGGGCGGGCCTGCAGGCTCTACTCGCACCATGCTTTATCTGTATTATCAGGCGGCCTTCGACCAGTTCAATGTAGGACAGGCTTCGGCGGTTGCGCTTATGCTGGTTGTATTTATCGGGCTGTTTGCAGTCACTTCTTTTCTGGTGTCACGCAAAAATGTACACTATCTCTCTTAGAGGAGGCACGTTATGTTTCGTTCATCCATCCTGACTCAGATCATCAGGCATGCGGCGCTCATTCTGATCAGTCTGGCCATGGCTTTTCCTTTCCTGTGGATGGTCACCAGCTCGCTGAAATCCAATGATGAGATCAGGGCCTTTCCGCCTGTCCTGCTGCCTGAGGTGCCGCTCTGGAGCAACTTTGTGGAAACGTGGAACGCTGCGCCATTCGGGCAGTATTTGCTGAACAGTGTCTTTGTGGCAGGCATGATTGTCATTTGCCAGATCATCCTGTCGGCCCTGATGGCCTATGCGCTGACCCATATGCATTTTCCGTTCAAAAATGTGCTGCTTGGTCTCATCCTGACGATGTATATGCTGCCGGTATCCGCCACTTATCTGCCAAGCTATATCATTCTGTCGAGGCTGAACCTGATTGATACCTATACAGGTCTCATTGTCTCGAATGCGGTCAGCGTATTTTCCATTTTCCTGATCCGTCAGGCCTTCATGCAGCTGCCGAAGGAACTGGTCGAAGCCGGGAAAATCGACGGAGCAGGCCACATGCGTATTTTGTTTACATTGCTGTTTCCGCTGGCACGCTCCTCCTTCATCGTGCTTGCGCTGCTCAGCTTTATCTCGAATTACAACAATTATTTCTGGCCGATGCTCATTACCAAATCGCCTGAGCTCAACCTGGTGTCCGCCGGGCTGCGTTCCTTCTTCGTGGAGGGCGGGGGTTATGGCATGAAATGGCCGCTCATTATGGCAGGCAGCACGTTTACCATTGTGCCGCTGCTCGTGCTGTTCGTGATCGCCCAGAAGTGGATTATTAAGGGGGTGAACAACGCGTTCAGCGTGAACAAGGGGTAAAGCGTCGGGTATTACAAAAAAATGGAGGGATTACTGAACATGTTCAAGATGGCGAAGATGAAAGGCATTTTGTCAGGACTACTTATTCTGTCCTTTATCGTTCTGACCGCCTGCGGTGGCAATCAGAGCACAGGGGCGGAAGCCACGGAGAACCGCAGTGCTGGTGAAGCCGACGGAAAGCCGGTTGAAATCGAGTTCTGGTACGGCCTGGGCGGGAAGCTCGGGGATGAGATGAAGAGTCTGATTGATGAATTTAATGCATCCCAGGATGAAGTGATCGTCAAGCCAGTCGTGCAGGGCAATTATGATGAAACGAAGCAGAAGCTGCAGGCTGCCATTGCTTCCGGCAAGGTGCCGGCGGTGGCGCTTGCCTCTGACGTAGCTTGGGCAAAGAATGGATATTTTGCTTCCCTGGATGATTTCATTGCAGCGGATGATACGTTCAAGGCCGACGACTTTATTCCGGCATTTTTGAACCAGGGCAAAGTGGACGGCAAGCAGTATTTCATGCCAATGTATGGAACAACCCAACTGCTGTATTACAACAAGGACATGTTTGCGAAGGCTGGCATTACGGAAGAGGATATCAAGACTTGGGAAGGGATGGCGGAAGCGGCAAAAAAGCTCGCCGTCAAGGAAAACGGGAAGACGACCGTATATGGCTGGGAGCCGATGTGGGGCGCGGATAATATGATTGACGCGACACTGAGCCGGGGCGGCCGTATTCTCAGTGAGGACGGCAAGACCGTCATGTTTGACAGCCCTGAATGGATTGAAACATGGGATGCTTTCCGCAAATGGATTTTCGAGGATCAGATCATGGCGATTCACTCCGGCGGACAGGGCTGGGAATACTGGTACAAGACGATTGACGATGTGCTGCAGGATAAAGCAGCAGGGTATACAGGCTCCAGCGGAGACCAGGGCGATCTCGATTTCACCAAGCTTGCTGCGGCACCGCAGCCGGGCTGGGAAGGTCATGATCCAGCACCGGTCGCATCGGCCCTTCAGGCAGGCATCCTGGCCAAAGCTTCCCCAGAGGAGCAGAAAGCGGCTTATAAATGGCTGACCTTCTTCACCAAGGCGGAAAATACCGCGAAATGGTCGATGAATACCGGTTATATCGCCGTACGCCAATCCGCACTGGAAGTGCCGGAGTTCAAGAAGTACAGCGAGCAAAATCCGCACAGCAGGCAGCCTCTGCTGCAGGCGCAGCACGCTTCGGAGCCTTTCATCGATCCGACGGGCGGCAAAATTACGGATGCGCTCAAGGTAGCAGCTGATAAAGTGCAGATCTCCAACATGCCTGCCGAGCAGGCGCTGAAGGAAGCCAAGGAAGCTGCACAGCGCGCATTGGATCAGGTGACAGGAGGATAAAGACGCATGATAACGATGACTTCGAACGGGCTTCAGCCAGGACATTCACTTGCTGTGCATTCCTTCAGGTTGAATGACCCAGCCGAATGGCTGATTTTGCACGCAGAGCATCCGGAGAACATCTGGCTGCAGCTGGTGGTCAGGGATGCGGAGGGCCGGATCCGGATGCAGTACTTGACCAAAGGCCTGGAGCAGACGCTGGTGCTGTGCGCCGATCCGGGGCGTTCCACCTGCGGGTCCGTTCCAGGGCCGCTTCCGCAGGGGGAGTGGACCGTGCAGGTCTACGGGATGAAGCCCGAAGCGACCGCCACCTACACTTTGACCATTCAGACAGGGTTGGGGGCTCCCGACAGCGAAGGGACGCTGCCGCCGGTGGGCAAGTACCAGTGGACAGGGCCTGTTACCCCCGGGACGGCAATGTCCTATCAGAATTATCCATGGGACCGTGTTGCTGCTGTTGAACCGCGCTGGTACAGCGGAGACTTTCACATGCATACCCGCCTGACGGACGGCAAGCAGACTCCGGCAGAGTTGACCGCCCAGGCTGCAGGGCAGGGGCTGGATTTCATGGTGATTACGGAACACAATTTTCTGACGACAGGCTGGCCGGAGACGGAGCTGCTCGTGATACCGGGCGTGGAGGTGACGTCCTCCAAGGGGCATTTTAACATCCTCGGCATCCGCGAATGGATTGAATGGTTCGGCAGCGAAAGTCAGCCGGTGTTTGAAACCGTGGAAGGCATGGCGGTCATCCTGCAGGAAGCGAGGGAGCAGGGGGCGGTATGCAGCATGAATCATCCGGAGCTGGTTCCATGGCAATGGCAGCATGATGTGCGTCTGGATGCCTTTGATACGATTGAAATCTGGAATGATCCGACTTATCCGGACAATACCGCCGCAACGGAAAAGGCCTTGCAGCTGTGGGATGTCCTGTGGGCCCATGGCGTAATCCTCTGGGGCATTGGTGGCAGCGATACACATAATCTGCCTCATGAAAGCTATGAGCCGGGCGGGCCTCCATCGGTGGTGGGCGACCCGAGGACATGTGTCTGGAGCGGAGAACTGTCTGTGCAGGGAATTATGAGTGCCATCAGACAGGGACAGGTTTATGTAACACGCGGGCCTGAGCTTGATCCCTATGCTGCGGCGGGGGAGCGCGTGTTCCGGCCGGGGGAACGCATTCCGGCTGAAGTGGTGGAGGCGGCGGAAACTGTTGTCTGTCATTTGGGTCTGCGGGGCGTTCCTGCCAGTGCTTCTATCCGCTGGATTGTGGACGGCCTAACTGTGTCCGAGTCCAAGGTGGAGAGTGACCATGACAATTCGGAGGATTTTCTGCGGTTCAGCCACGAAGTTAACTGGCCGGATGAAGGCCTGCACTGGGTGCGCGCCGAGGTTCGGGATGGCGAGGGAAGGCTGCTGGCGTTTACGAATCCGGTGTACAAAGGGGAGCCTGTGCCGTCGCTTGCGACATGGGGCGATCTGAAAAAGAAGCTGGAGCCTGCCGCAGCAGCGCGTTGATCTGTCGTGCTGATCTGTCTGTAAGGAGAGGGAGTTGGCGAAGTGACAGCAGTACTGCAGGTGAATAACCGCGAGATGGAGATCGATGCGATCCTCTTTGACAAAGACGGCACACTGCTTCAATTTTTGCCCTTGTGGGGAACGTGGGCCGGAATCATGACCTCTCTTATGGCGGAATCCATTCAGGCATTGGGAAAAGGCGCGGATATTGCGCCAGAATCACTGCTCGGGGTAGAGCTGGATGAGCAAAAGCGGGTGGTCGCATATGACCTGGGCGGCCCCTTGTCGATTGCTTCCATACCGGAAATCGAAGGCGCATTGGCGTGGCAGTTGTACACCCGGGGCGTGCCCTGGAATCAGGCTCTGCAGCGTGTAAGAGAAATCCGGGCCGCGGCTGATGAGGAGGTGGAGCGGGAACGGCCGACCATGCCGCTTCCCGGACTGCTGCCTTTTCTGTCACGATGTATGGAAGCTGGCCTGTCGCTGGCCGTTGTGACGGCGGATCAGACAGCGGAAGCGGTCAAGCATCTGCAATGGCTTGGAGTGGCAGACTGCTTCAAGGCAGTCATGGGCCGGGACCGGGTAATCAACGGCAAGCCTTCGCCCGAGATTGTATACAAAGCCTGTGAGCTGCTCGGCGTCCTGCCCGCAAGGACGGTGCTGATTGGAGATACGGCAGGGGACATGCAGACAGGGCGGCTTGCAGGCGTCGGTCTGACCATTGGCATCGGCGGAGAAGCGCTGGCGGGAGCCGACGTCATGATCCGGTCGTATGATAAGCTGCGGATCGGGCATTCCGTGCTCCATGATGCCTGATTTTGGTATTGCTAATCACGAACATAATCTGTCCGGCAAAAAGGAATGAAAACATGTGGGCTGGATCTATTTATCCATGGCGATCGCTTTGGAACTGACAGGAACCATCATTATGAAATATTCGGCCGGTTTTACAAGGCTGCTGCCGTCTGTGCTGATGTTTTTCTTTTACGGGCTCAGCTTTGCTTCATTGAACCTGGCGGTGCGTACACTGAATCTGAGTCTGGCTTATGCGATGTGGTCCGGGTTAGGCACGCTTTTGATCACTCTGGCAGGGTATTACTTGTTTCATGAGGCGATCTCGCTGCGGCAGTGGATTTGTATCGCCATTATTGTGGCAGGCGTCATTGGACTTAAAGTGAATTAAGCTCTTACTGCGGCGGAAGCGAACTGGCCGTCCCCAATTGACATCCAAAATTAGTATATGTTATATAAGAAGAAGGATTAGCACTCATGATGGATGAGTGCTAATTGGCTGCGATACAGCGGATAACAATTCTGCACGACATATACTTTGATTTGGGAGAGGGGATCCAATTTTATGGCCAAAAAGCAATTTCAAGCCGAGTCCAAGCGCCTGCTGGAAATGATGATTAACTCGATCTATACGCAGCGTGAGATTTTTCTGCGTGAGCTGATTTCCAACGCCAGCGATGCGATTGACAAAATTTATTACAAAGCGCTGACGGATGAGAATCTGGTATTCAACAAAGAGGATTATTATATCAAGATCACGGCCGACAAAACGAACCGGACTTTGACCATTTCCGATACCGGGATCGGTATGAACAAGGAAGAACTGGAGAACAATCTGGGCGTCATTGCGAAGAGCGGCTCTTTGGCCTTCAAGAATGAAAATGAGCTGAAGGACGGTCATAACATCATCGGCCAGTTCGGGGTTGGCTTTTATTCCGCCTTCATGGTCGCGGATCAGGTTACAGTCATTACCAGAGCCTTGGGCAGCGATGAAGCGTTCAAGTGGGAATCCACAGGCGCGGACGGATATACCGTTGTGGCTGACGAGAAAGAGACTGTCGGTACGGATATCGTTTTGAAAATCAAAGACAATACGGAAGAGGACAATTACGACGAGTTTCTTGAAGAATACCGCCTGAAGGCGATCATCAAGAAATATTCCGACTTCATCCGCTACCCGATCAAGATGGATGTGAAGATCAGCAAGCCGGTTGAAGGCAGCGAGACCGAGCTTGAGGAAGCGGTTGAAGAACAGACGGTGAACAGCATGGTTCCCATCTGGCGGAAAAATAAAAGCGAGCTGACGGATGAGGACTATGAAAACTTCTATGCCGAAAAACGCTATGGCTTCGACAAGCCGATCAAGCATATCCATATCAGTGCGGACGGCGCGGTCGTCTACAACGCCATTTTGTTTATTCCGGAGAACACGCCGTTTGATTATTACACCAAGGAGTATGAAAAAGGGCTGGAGCTGTATTCCAACGGCGTCCTGATTATGGATAAATGCGCGGATCTGCTGCCAGACTACTTCAGCTTTGTTAAAGGCATGGTGGACTCCGAGGATCTGTCGCTCAACATTTCCAGGGAAATGCTGCAGCATGACCGCCAACTGAGCCTGATCGCCAAAAATATCAAGAACAAGATCAAAAGCCAGTTGCTCAGCCTGCTGAAGGATGAGCGGGAGAAGTACGAGAAGTTCTACACTTCCTTTGGCAGACAGCTTAAATTCGGGGTTTATAACGATTATGGCATGAACAAAGACCTGCTGCAGGACCTGCTGATGTTCTACTCCTCCAAAGAGAAGAAACTGGTTGGCCTGGATGAGTATATTTCCAGAATGCCTGAGGATCAGAAGTATATCTATTATGCCGCCGGCACTTCTGTCGAACGGATTGAAAAGCTGCCGCAAACCGAGCTTGTGGCCGATAAAGGCTATGAAATTCTGTATTTCACCGACGATATTGACGAATTCGCCATCAAGGTGATCGGCACTTATAAGGAAAAAGCCTTCAAATCGGTATCCAGCGGGGATTTGGGCATTGAAGCCGACAACGAAGATAAGGCGTCGGAGGAGGAAGAGAACGGGCATAAGGAGCTTTTTGAGGAAATGAAAAAGCTGCTGGACGGTAAAGTGACGGGCGTGCGCGCTTCCAAGCGTCTGAAAAGCCATCCGGTATGCTTGACCGCAGACGGCGATCTGTCTATCGAGATGGAAAAAATCCTGCAGGCGATGCCTGACAGCCAGAACATCCAGGCCGACAAGGTGCTGGAAATCAACGTAAATCATGATGTGTTCAAATCCTTACAGGATGCCTTCGAGCATGACAAGGAGAAGCTGAGCCTGTATACAAGTCTGTTGTACAATCAGGCACTGCTGATTGAGGGACTGCCAATTCAGGATCCTGTGGAGTTTACGAATGATATCTGTAAGGTGATGGTGTAGGTATAGAGCGACGTTTGTCCGCTCCGAGAACGAAGCATTCCTACAATCGCTGTTGACCCTTCGGGCCAAAGGCGAACGCTCCGCTTTTCCGGAATTGCTTCGTCCTCTCCGCTGCTGCGTGCTTATGCCTACTTGAGTGAAGTAAACAGGGTCACGGCTCAAATTAGCCGCGATTCCTGATTTGCCCAAAAGACCGGAAACAGGAGTAAGTTAACCTGTTCCCGGTCTTTTTAAGATCTAAAAAAATGCAAATCTCGAAGCAAAGATTCTAAGATAGCAAGGACTCCTTTGGTTCAACCGATGATATGGATACTGTGAAGGATATTCTCTATCAGAGTGCTTGAGCCTGTATAGTATTCGGACATCACCACATTTCAATGATTTCCTCTAGGAGAAATCCAGAATTCTCCTGATCTATGCAATAAAAGAAGACGGAGATCGATCCTGTACGATAGATTTCTTTTCTTCCGATAATTCCTGTCAAGGGATAGACTTTATACAGAGATGTAGTATATAATTTTATTACATAATATTCCTTACAGAAATTTTTATGCAGCCAGAACTCACTTATTGATTTCTATCCTAAGTTGAGAATGGGGAGATGATTGTGAATCATGCAGAACTACTGAAGGAATTTGATTTTTTTAAAGTGCGCGATGGACGATTTAGAATTTCGCTAACAAGTACCTGTAATGCCCGTTGCTGGTTCTGTCATAATGAAGGAGCTGTACCTCCAATTGAAGTGGAGAACAACAAGGAACTGCAACACAAGAAGCATATTTGCTCTGCGGAAGAATATATTATGCTTGTGAAGGGACTTATACGTCTTGGAATCAGCAGACTATATTTTACCGGAGGAGAACCACTCATTTCCCCAAAACTGGAGCCGATTTTGGCCACCATTCCTCCCCATGATCCTGAGAGTTTCAAAGTAATATTAGCTACGAATGGCGTACTCTTGAACAAGAAAATACATGAGTTGAAAAACAAGCCTATTGATAAGGTTAAGATTTCGTTACACGCATTCAGTGATGAAAGTATGTGGAATGTTGAACGGCTATCATGCATTGAGGAAGTAAAAGAGAGTATTAGAACGGCCAGGTCTATTTTTCCCGAAGTCGAAATAAACACTCTGCTCATGCCTGAAAACCAGCATGAAATATTGGATATCATTCAGTTTGCCCGGGAACTTAAAATAGATATAGAAATATTAGAATTAGTATGGACGGACTACAATAGACCCACCTATACGGACAAAAGGTTGAGTACAAATGATTTAGCTTCTGAGCTTGTACTCCTTGGCGGAAATGAAAAGTTAAGTACGCCAGGTATTGGAGTCAATCTAAAAATCATTGAGTTTGAAAATAGTTCCGTTAAACTCATGGATAATTCGCTAGGAAGCTCGTATGTAGGAACTTGTCAAACTTGTTCGTTACGTTCGGCCTGCATAGAGGGGTTCTGGTCCATTCGAGTGGATCCCGAAGGCTATGCCCAACCATGTCTGTTACGTACTGATCTTCGGGTGGACTTGAAGCCTCATCTACAAAAAGAAGGTGACTTGGAATCGTTCATTCCTTTATGGATCGGCGCATTTATGAAAGGTGAACCAATGCCCGATATATTTTTGGAGGAGGGTGTTTTCTGAATGGGAAAGAAACACCATTTGAGCCGTAATGTTCTTTGTATGGTTGTCATAAGTCTAATTGCTAACATGAGTGGGAGTATGATACTTCCACTCTTCGCTATTTATGTAGAGAAATATGGAATTACCGCCTTTAGTATGAGTGTGCTATTTGCACTTTTTTATGTAGGGAGGTTCCTGGGTGGAGGCATTACAGGAAAACTTTATAATAAAATTGGAGCTAAACGTATCGGAATAGGCTTATTGTGCGCGGAAATTGTATGTATGGTTAGTTTTCCATTAGCCACAAATTTCTGGGTACTTGCCGTTCTAAGACTTATCCAAGGTTTGGTAGCAGTTGGCTTGAGTGTATTTGTACGAATTACCATTAATAATTTAAGTTCTAATGAAAATCGTGGAACATTGAACGGTTACATGAGCAGTAGTGAGGGAGCCGGAATGATCCTTGGTCCCGTTATGAGCGGCATCATTGTTCTATATTTCTCGCTCTCGCTCCCTTTCTATTTTGTTGCATTTTTTGCCTTTATTTCTCTGATCGCTGTATCTAAAATGATTTTCCCAAAAGAATCGGCTAATTTACAAACCGATGACCAAGAAGGAATAGCGAGTCCACTAAGAAATTTAAACAGGAAACTCTTTTTATATTCAAGTGTCCATTTTATTGAAATGAGTGCATACGCCATTTTTTTAACCTATTTCTCCGTGTATGCAAAGTACAAATTAGGCTGGGATACCTTTGACATAAGTCTTGCATTTGCCATTGTCGGAATATCTACATTTTTGTCTGCCCCTTTTATTGGTAAGATATCCGACATTCTTAAAGACAGGTTACTCCTTTGCATTATAGGGCTATTTTTAATCATGGTGGAAATAATCCTCTTTTTATTCTTTAACGAAAAATGGGTCGTTTATTTAGGAATGCTAATTGGTGGAATTGGCGGAGCGAGCTATCTTGATTCATTTTTTTCCCACATTGGAGACGTTATTCCCAATGCGCAGCGAAGCATATTTATGGGGAACCTGGCTTCTCTATCCGAATTGGGGGCCATCATCTCGCCACTTATTGCCGGTATTTTAATTGAACAAATCAATATTACAGCTCCGTTTTATTACAACATTATCTTGGTCATCATCGCTATGCTCATTCAGGCTGTGGTTCGATCAAAACTAAAAAAGAAAAAAAACAGCGAATATACGATAGGGATGTGAACATGCATCATGGAGCGTTTTTCACTTCATTGTGGAGTAAATTTATTGCTGTTCCACAAGCAAGATATTTTATTGCTCCTACGTAACAACACAGGCTTTGCAGACGGGATGTTCGGGGTAGTAGGCGGTCATCTTGACGGGGGAGAATCGGCGACCTCTGCATTGATCCGAGAAACACAGGAAGAAATCAATATACAAGTACAACCTCAGGATTTAAAACTGGTAGTTACCGTTCATCGAATGCTTGATCACTGTGAGTATATTGATCTATTTTTCAAGACGGATACCTGGGAAGGAGAGTTAAGAAATAATGAGCTACATAAACATCTCCATTATGCATGGTTCCCTGCATACGATTTACCAAAAAACACTATGCCACTCGTTTATCATGTCCTTGGAAATTACCTGAGTGGCATGAACTACCTTGAATTTGGATGGGACAACGAAAGGTGATGGGAGTGCAGCGGTGCGAACCGACTGTTGTAGAGACGACCGATCCGAGAACGAAGCATTCCTGCAATCGCTGTTGACCCTTCGGGCAAAAGGCGACCGCTGCGCTTTTCCGGAATTGCTTAGTTCTCTCCGCTGATGCGTGCTTAACCTACTTGGGTGAAGCAAAAAGAGTCACGGCTCATATTAGCCGCGACCCCTAATTTGTCCAAAAGGTTGGGAACAGGAGTAAGTTAATCTGTTCCCAACCTTTATTTTCCTCCGCATTCGTGCCATGACCTCGTCATGGTCTAATAGCTCCCCGCCATCGGCAATTTGCTTTTCAGCAACAAGGAGCTTCGATTGCAATTTAATCCGTGCCTCCATGCGTCGATAAGCATCGTGACTCATGACAACCAGGTCTGCTTCTCCGTTACGGGTTAAAACAACAGGTTCATCTATTTCGTGGCAAAATTTTGAAAATCCGTTGTAATCCTGACGTATCGTACTTGAGGGCTTGATTTGCATTGCCACACACTCCCTTTATATAGCTTTTTTTTGACTTTATTTTATCATTATTATATACAACATATCCATCACTTTAGTGTGTATTGCATTGCCTCAACGACACCGGCTCAGTATACTTGAACCAGTGGAAATGTAATGTACATCATTTGATCATTTTTTGGAATTATTAAGATGTTTCACCAGAGGAGGCCAACAGAATGCTTGGCGAATTGCTGCTGGTTGAGGATGATGCTTCGATCAGCGAGATGGTTGTGGATTATTTGACAAAAGAAGGCTATCGGGTGGAAACCGCCAAGGATGCCGGGGAAGCGGCAGCGCGGTTTGAGGCAGGCAGGTTTGATTTGGTTCTGCTCGATATTATGCTGCCAGGCGGGAATGGGCTTGATTTGCTGCAGAGGTTTCGTTCCCTGAGTCGTGTACCGATTGTAATGCTGTCTGCCAAAGACGGAGAGGTAGATAAAGCGCTCGGGTTGAGATTCGGTGCCGATGACTACATAGCGAAGCCATTTTCCCTGATTGAGCTGTCCGCGCGGGTGCAGGCAGCGATTCGCCGGGCTACAGAGTATGCGGCGAATTCAGCCTCTGGAGCTGTCGGGCAGGCGCAGGGAGTTATCACGGTTGGGCCTTTGAGCATGGACCCGGACAACTTTGTCGTGACCAAATCCGGCGAGCCGCTGAAGCTGACAGCCAAGGAATTTCAGATCCTCAAGCTGTTTGTCCAGCACCCGAAACGGGTGTATACGAAAGCCCAGATTTACCACTCGGTGTGGGGCGAGGAGTATTACGGCGACGAAAATGTCATCAATGTCCATATGCGGCGGCTGCGTGAGAAGATCGAGGATGACCCGTCCAATCCGAGAATCATTTGCACCTTATGGGGAATCGGCTACAAGCTGGGAGAGATGTAACGTGATCTGGGTGCTGCTGATTCTCATTTTTGTATTGCTGGTGCTGCTCTTGATGTCATATTTGAAAAACCGTGCTTACCGCAGAGAGCTGGCCTATATCGCAAGGCGTCTGGAACAGCTTGTTCATGAAGAGGATCGCGGGTATATTCAAGTCGTGACCGGCTCTCCCGAGCTGCGGAGTGTGCTGCAAGGGACGAATGAACTGCTGGATTACGCGCGCAGGTCGGCTGATGACTATGTCAGGACCGAGCTGGCCATGCGCAAAATGCTGGCTAATATCTCCCATGATCTGAAAACGCCGCTAACCGTGGTGCTGGGATATGCCGAAGCGCTCTCAAGGGATAACGATATGTCGGAGGAAGAACGGGAGCGACTGTTGGGCAAAATTCATCAAAAGTCGCTGGATGTGCTGGAGCTGATGAACAAATTTTTTGATTTGGCCAGGCTGGAATCGGGCGATGATCACCTTGCCTTCGAACGGTTCGATGCGGCAGATCTTTGCCGTCAAAGCATATTGGCCTATTATGATATTTTGACACATCGTGGCTTTGAGGTGGCGATTGATATACCGGACAGGCCGGTGTGGATCTATGCCAATGCCGAAGCGCTTCAGCGCATTCTGGATAACCTTATATCGAACGCAGTCCGCTACGGAGCGGACGGTGAATTCCTTGGGCTGACGCTGCGGGCAGAAGGAGAATTCATTCTGATTGAGGTCTCGGACAAGGGCAGGGGAATACAGGAAACAGAGAAGAGCCGCGTATTTGAGCGCTTGTATACACTTGAGGATTCCCGCAATCGGGAGGTACAGGGCAGCGGCCTGGGCTTGACGATCACGAAGCGTCTGGCGGAACGGATGGGAGGCAGCATTGAGCTGGAGAGCCGCCCGGGTATACGTACCGTTTTCACGGTAAAGCTTCCCTCCGCCCGCGCATAAAGTAAGAGTTTTGTAAGGATTGATTAATAAAAAAGAACATTTGCCGCAGTATGATCATCTCAAGGACAAAATGAGGAATGAGGCGAATGAGTGACATGATCAGGACACGTAATTTAACGAAGCAATTCGGCGGCAGCACTGTCATTTCAGGTGTGAACATGACTGTAAAGGAACGGGAGATCTACGGGTTTCTGGGCTCGAACGGCGCCGGCAAAACAACGGTGATGCGCATGCTGCTGAATCTGATTAAACCGACAGAAGGCGAGATTGAGCTGTTTGGGGAACGGCTGACGGTTGGAGCCACGAAGCCGTTCAAACGTATCGGCAACATCATTGAGACTCCGGTTTTTTACGAAAACCTGACGGGACAGCGCAATCTTGAGCTGCACTGTGAATACATGGGAATGTATAATCCCAAGATGATTCAAGAGGCGCTTGAGCTGGTCCAATTAGGCAGTGCGCGTAACAAGCCGGTTCATCAATATTCACTGGGCATGAAGCAGCGCCTGGGCATCGCGCGCGCCGTGTCGACCAAGCCCGAGCTGCTCATTCTGGATGAGCCGATCAATGGCCTGGACCCGAACGGAATCCTGGAAATGAGAAGCTTGTTTAAGCGGCTGCGTGATGAATATAGAATTACCCTGCTTATATCCAGCCATATTCTGGGGGAAATTGAGCAGATTGCAGACACGATTGGTGTGATCAACAGCGGTCGGCTTATCGAGGAGCTATCCATGGAACAAATTCGCAGCACACAAACTGAGTATGTGGAAGTGATCACGCCGAGCATCAATCGGGTAGCTTACGTGCTGGAGTATGTACTGAATATCCGCAATTTTAAGGTTTCGGGGGAGAAACTGCTGAAAATCTATGATATGAAGCTTTCCCAGAGTGAGCTGTCCAGACAGCTGGTTACCCATGAAGTGTCGATTGAGGCGATTAACCGCCGCAACCGGTCATTGGAGGAATACTTTTTACAGGCTACTCGGGGAGGTGAGGAACATGCTGCATCTCATTAAGCTGGAGCTGATGAAGGGACGAAAGAGAAGCTTTCTCTGGGGAGCGATCATCTCCTATGCTATCATTGCCGGGTTAATGCTGCTCGTATTTTTGGTCGATACAAACATCGAGGAGGTTTTTCGCAATGATGCGGAAATGCTCACAATGATTGATATTCTGACCCGCGTGACCTTTGTCATCTATGCTTCGGTGCTCTTATCCAGGTTGATCATCCGTGAATACAAGGATAGAACGATGGAGCTCCTGTTTACTTATCCTGTAAGCCGGAAAAAGCTTATTTTTGCAAAGCTGATGATTGTCGCGTTATGGACATTTATCAATATTGTGCTTTCCAACCTGCTCATCAGTACGATCATGCTGTCGGCCAACAAAATGACTGGAACGTTCCCTATGGTGATGACTCCGGAAGGCTTATACCAGTATTATCTGAAGTCGGTGATTCAGGCTGTAGCGGCAACCGGCATGAGTCTGCTGCCGCTGGTGTTCGGGATTCGCAGGAAATCGGAGGCCGCGACCATCGTTTCATCCATTCTCATTGTCACGGTGGTATCGTCAAATAATATGGGATTCAGTCTAAGCTCCATTATTGCGATACCTGTGGTTTTAGCAGCGCTGGGGGTGTTTGTGACCTATCTCTCTTTTCGCAACATTGATCATGCCGATATTTCCTAAGCTGAGTCGCCGGGCTGATAGCAAGCGAAATAGTATAGAAAATCAGGAGACAAGCTTTCAGACGGGAGGTTTGTCTTCTTTTGTGATATAACATAATAAGATGTTACGGATGTGAAATTAAGCTTCCGAAGGAGAAGGACAATCATGAATCACAAGCAGTTGGACAGCCATTTACGCCAGCTCGATGAGATAGAGAGAATCCAGGTGGTTACCCGGCAAAATATTAACGATATTGGTGTAGACATGCTGCCCCAGTCTGACACCGGAGTTTTCCGCATGAAGGGCGAGTTCTTTTTCAAAAAAAATCCGGTATTCATCAGCAAGCACCATCGCTTTGCCGATATGCCGCTTCATAATCATGATTTCATCGAAATCAATTACGTGTATTCCGGCGAATGCCGTCAGGTGATCAATGGCCGGGAAGTGAAGCTCGTCCAGGGCCAGTGCTGCCTTCTGGATGTAGACGTGCCGCACAGCATTGCGCCGCTTGAGCAAAACGATATCATTATTAACATCATCATGAAGCATGAGACCGTTTCACAGCTTTTCTTCAGCCGTCTTCATCAGCACGGGCTTGTGTATGATTTTCTGGCGAATGCGGTGGCGGAGAACAGGCGGCATGACAGGTATATCCTGTTCCATTCCGAGGATAATGAGAATCTGCAGTATCTGATTAAAAATATGATCTGTGAATTTATGGACTACCAGGAGTACTCGCAGGAGATGTTAAGGCACTATATCCCGCTCGTGTTTACGGAATTGATGCGGGTATATCAGCACGATAAAAACTTTGAGCTCGAACAGCAAACCTGCAGAGGAAGCATTGTTGATATTTTGGAATATATCGAAGCCCATTATAACGATTGTACTTTGACGGAACTGGCGCAGCGCTTTAATTTTAATCCCAATTATTTGGGAAACATGATCAAGGAAAGAACGGGCAGGACGTTTCTGGAGTTGCTACAGTCGCAGCGGATGATCCGGGCGAGCGAGCTTCTCCGGCTCACAGACAAACAAATCCACGTGGTGGCTGCTGAGGTCGGTTATGAGGGGATCAGCTTCTTCAACCGGAAATTTAAAGAGCACTACGGCGTAACGCCAGGACAATATCGCAAACAGGAACAGCAGTAAGGGGGCGTCCAAAAGGTCCATTTGACCAGCCTGGACGACCTTTTTGTATGTTTTGAAACGCCGGGAACGAACCATATGTAAAACGGGCAAGTTTACCCGTAATCCGATCATTGTCCCCTCACAAATAAAGCGCTTTAATGGAAATGCGGAAACTAACAAACATAAACGCACAGAAAAACAGATAATAGTGCGCACGTTATCGTTATTTTGTGGGAGCTGGGGTGATAAAAATGAATGCGGTTTCATTCAAGTGGAGACAACGCTTCGGTTATGGAGCGGCAGATTTCGCCTGCAATCTGATCTGGCAAATGATCACGCTTTATTTGATGATTTTCTATACGGATGTGGTCGGTCTGGCAGCGGCACAGGTGAGTATCCTGTTTCTCGTTACCCGTATTGTGGACGGTGTAGCGGATGCCCTGATGGGTGTCATTATCGATAAAACCAAAACCCGGTGGGGAAAATCCAGACCGTATTTTCTGATCGGTGCCATTCCTTTTGGCCTGCTCTCCATTCTTACCTTCTATATTCCGGATGTGGGGCCGGCCGGGCAGCTGATATACGCCTATATTACCTATATGGGATTGTCCATTGCCTATACGATGGTCAACATTCCACTGGCCTCCATTCTGCCCAGTCTGACCAGCGACGCCCAGGAGCGTACGGTGCTTGCCACCTTCCGCATTATTTTCTCCTGTATAGGGGCCACGGTAGTCAGTGTATTAACATTTCCTTTGGTGCAGATCCTTGGTGGAGGCTCAGTCAGCAGGGGTTACTTCCTGACGATTCTGATTTTCGCCGTTGTCGGCACAATGATGTTCTTTGTTACGTTCAAAAATGTTGAAGAAAAGGTGAAAATCCGGCAGCGCAAAATTTCAGTCAAGCAATCCTTCGGCAGTTTGAGGCAAAATCGCCCCTGGCATATTTTCGGCCTAAATATCGTGTTCATGTTTGGCGGTGTCTTCTTTCAGTCCGGAGCGCTTATTTACTACTTTACTTATTACGTGGGGGACACCAGCCTGGGCGCGCTGGCGGCAGGCTTGACCTCGTTCGTTCCGTTGGCCGGGGTGTTCGCCACTCCTTTTATCGCAAGGTTCATGTATAAAAGAACGCTGTTCATGATTGGCAGCGCCATCAACCTTGCCGGTATATTGGTCATGTGGATGGCCGGCGTGCACATTCCGCTGCTGATGACAGGTGTAGTGATTGCTGCGATCGGCGGCGGGCTCCGCCAAAGTATTTACTTCTCCATGCAGGCGGACCCGGTGGATTACGGGGAATGGAAGACAGGTATCAGCGCAGCCGGCCTGATTTCCGCACTCAACGGGTTCATCGGTAAAGTGGCGATGGCTCTTGCCGGGGCCATATCAGGCTGGCTGCTGACGTGGGGAGGGTATGTGCCGAATCAGACTCAGGCCACGAACGCTTTGTTCGCCATTCAGTTGAATTACATCATCATCCCGGCATTTACGGTTGTTGTCTCCATGATCATTATGGCGTTTTACAACCTGGACAAAAAGTTCGGTCAAATCCGCGCCGAGCTGGATGAGGTTGCCCAAAAATATACAAAGGAATGGCCGCTTGAAGAGGCGGCCCCTAATGGGGCGGCCGTTCAACTGCAAACAAGGGAGGAACGGATATGAGCGAAATTCTGCAGAAGAGAGATGGGTTAATAATCAAGAAGAATGAGGCATTCGCCGCCAAAGCGGAGGCGCTAAAGCCGGTACTGCTGCAGCGGGAGCAAAGGCCGCAGCATATTGTGCAGGTGGTATCGGATGAGCGGGTGATTCACGGCTGGCGGGTGGAACGTGAAACTTCGGCAGAGAGCCTGCCGGCCCGCGTGCTGGGAAAAGGGGAGCAGATTATCGTTGACTTCGGCGATCATCTGGTCGGCTCGCTGAGCATGAGCATCAAGCCGGTCGGCAGTCCGCCGGATGCGCCGCTGTATCTCAAGCTGACTTTTGGCGAGATGCCGGTGGAAATGGCTGTGCCTTTCTCCGAATATGACGGTTGGCTGAGCCGCTCCTGGCTGCAGGAGGAATATGCCCATGTGGATGTGCTTCCAGGAGTCATCAAGCTCGACCGGCGTTACAGTTTCCGCTATTTGAAGCTGGAGGTGCTGGATACGTCGCCGAAATACAAGGTCAGCGTTGAGGATATCTGCTGTACAACCGTTACCTCGGGCGACCGCGACAGAGTCGGGGGACTTGACCACACTGATCCAGAGCTGCAGGCGATCGACAGCATCAGCATCAAGACGTTGGAGGATTGCATGCAGGAGGTCTTTGAAGACGGGCCCAAACGCGACCGCCGCCTGTGGCTGGGAGATCTGAGACTGCAGGCCATCGCCAACTATGATACGTTTCAAAATAACGATCTCGTAAAACGGTGCCTGTACCTCTTTGCCGCTTTTCCGAATGATCAGGGGCAGGTGACGGCCAACCTGTTCATCAAGCCGGAGGTCATTCCGGATGATACGTTTATACTCGATTATTCCCTGCTGTTTGTCTCGACGCTGCATGATTATTATCTGGCTACTGGCGACAAGGAGACGCTGGAGGAGCTGTGGCCGACCGCGTTCCGCCAGATTGAAATCGGATTTGAGCAACTGGATGAACGGCTCATCGTAAAAGACAGCGAGACCTGGTATTCTTTCATCGATTGGCATCCCGAGCTGAACAAGCAGGCTCCTTCACAGGGCGTGCTGATCTATGCCATGAAGCAGGCGCTTTATTTGTCCGGGCTGCTTCAGGATGACAGGCAGGAGGAACTGCACCGCAAAATTCATGAGGTTCAGGCGGCGGCGATGAAGCATTTATGGAGTGAAGAGGAAGGGTATTTCATCAGCGGCAAGGATGAGCAGGTATCCTGGGCTGCCCAGGTCTGGATGGTGCTGGCGGGTGTGCTGGATAAGGAAAAGAGCAGTGTGCTGCTGCTGAGGGTTCTGGATGAGAAGCCGGGAACCCCGTTGATGACTCCTTACATGATGCATCACCTTATAGAGGCGCTTATTCAGGTTGGGGAGAGGGACAGAGCCATCTTGGAAATGAAGCAATACTGGGGCGGAATGGTCCGGGATGGAGCCGATACGTTCTGGGAGCTGTACGATCCGCAAAACAAGGAGTTTTCACCATACGGCAGCTATCTGATCAACAGCTACTGTCATGCATGGAGCTGTACGCCGACCTATTTTATACGAAGATATAAGCTTTAAACCTGACAGGACAACACCTATCGACGTACCTTCTAAAGAAGCTAGACCACGTAGAGCAGAAATTTTTCTTACGATTAAAAAATGCTTCAGTTTCGCTGAAAACTTATCCATTCTTTAATCTTCAACAAAAACAGCAAGCACCCGCTAACCGGGATACTTGCTGTTTTTGTCTTTTTGCATGAAACTCTTACTTCGCTTGAATATATCCTTCCGCTTTAAGCAGCTCCGCGATCAGGACGGCACCGCCTGCAGCGCCGCGCAGGGTGTTGTGCGATAGTCCCACGAATTTGTAATCGTAGATCGTATCCTCGCGCAGTCTGCCTGTAGAAACGCCCATGCCGCGCTCGATGTCACGGTCCAGCTTCGTTTGCGGTCTGTTCTCTTCCTCAAAATACGTAATGAATTGCTGCGGAGCACTTGGCAGCCCGAGCTCCTGCGGCCGTCCTTTAAACTGCTGCCACCGTTCCAGAATTTCAGCCTTCGAAGGCTTTTTCTCGAACGATACAAACACGGTCGCCAAATGCCCGTCCGTCACTGGTACGCGGATGCACTGGGTAGTAATCAACGGCGCACTGGCTTTCACGATTTCGCCATTGGCAACGCTGCCCCAGATGCGCAGCGGCTCCTGCTCGCTTTTCTCTTCCTCGCCGCCGATGTAAGGAATGACGTTGTCCAGCATTTCCGGCCAGTCGGTAAAGTTTTTGCCTGCTCCGGAAATAGCCTGATAAGTCGAGGCCACCACTTTGGTCGGTTTGAAATCCAGCAACGCGTGCAGTGCCGGCACATAGCTTTGGATGGAGCAGTTCGGCTTCACGGCAATAAAACCTGTGGAGGTTCCGAGCCGTTTCCGCTGGGCTGCGATAACTTCAATATGCCCTGGATTGATTTCCGGAATGACCATGGGAACGTCAGGTGTCCAGCGGTGAGCCGAGTTGTTGGAGATGACAGGTGTGCCTGTTCGGGCATAGGCTTCTTCCAGCGCCTTGATCTCATCTTTTTTCATATCTACGGCGCAGAATACAAAATCAACTTGACCGGCAACTTCCTCCACTTTAGAGGCGTCCTGCACGACGATGTTTTTTACCTCCTCAGGAATGGAGCCTGGAACCTTCCATCTGCTCTGAACGGATTCTTCATATGTTTTGCCCGCAGAATTTGTACTTGCTGCGATGGCTGTAACCTGAAACCATGGATGCTGATCGAGCAGTTGAACAAAGCGCTGGCCCACCATACCTGTTCCTCCGACAATAGCAACTTTCAATTTTTCAGTCATTCGATGTTCAGATCCTTTCCGTTTAAACTGTGGTATAACCTTATAGTGCGTGTTCAAAAAGTCAGGTTTTCAGCACCGAGAAGGTTGAATGAAGCCAGGGACTGAGGAGCGGAGCGTACTTGGGGTACGTGAGCCCCGGAAGGCCCGGCTGAATTCAAGATTCGATGTCGAGTCCGCTTCCTGGCTTCCTTCGTGATCAAAAGCTGACTTTTTGAACTACCTCTTATACAAATAAAAAAATCTCACCCCCAAGACTGAAGTTAGTCTTAGGGACGAGATATGTATACTCGTGGTACCACCCCAAATTCGCGGATATGTCGCCATACCAGCCTCTTCGAGTACTGCAATGTACATGCATGCCAATACTCTAGCTCTGTAACAGGAGCTCCTGACACACCATCCCTCTACTAGTATATGAAGGTTCCGGTGTATTGCTCAGAGTCTTTTTTCAATAAAGAATCCTTTACTCCTTTTCAGCGGACGGAGCTCTCTGCAAAAGAATTCATTTATTTACTCTTCTCATCATCGCAGTTGAATTATTGCGATTATAATATCAAATAACGGCAGGAAGGTAAACATATATTTTATTGAAATGATGACAACATTACAGGTTGAACATCATGGCCCGGGTGAAGTAAAATGCTTAAGTTTTGAATAGAAATCTATGGAAATCATGGTACAATGGTTATCGGAATGCAGCGGATTACCGGAGCAAAGGCGGTTAACGCTGCGTAGAGAATAGAAAAAGGGGTTACAGGAGGCAGCATGCACATTACTTCCATTTTGCTTGGCCTGGTTATTTTACTGAATATCATTTTTTCGCTGTTCGTGGTGTTCCAGGAACGAAGGGATGCAGGTACAACCTGGGCCTGGCTGCTGGTGCTCAGCTTTATTCCGGTGCTTGGTTTTGTGCTGTATCTGCTGTTTGCGCAGAACCTGACCCGCAGGCATCTGTTTCAATGGGCAGATCTGAACAAACTGGGGACAGACAAGGTGCTGCACAAGCAGTTGGACAGTCTTGGCTCTGACGAGTTCGATTTCCGCAATCCGGCCACAAGGGATTACAAAGAGCTGATCCACATGCATCTTGTTAATAATCAGGCGGTGTATACGGAGGACAATTCAGTGCTTCTGTTTACGGACGGAAGGGACAAATTTGGCCAGCTGTTTGAGGATATTGAGAATGCGCAGGATTTTATCCATATTCAGTATTACATCATTAGAAGGGATACGCTGGGCAAGCGGCTGCTCAAGGCCTTGACGGAAAAGGCGAGGCAAGGGGTCAAAGTACGGGTGCTATATGATGAATTGGGTTCGCGCTCGCTAACGAGAGGTTTTTTCCGCAGCTTCCGGGAAGCGGGCGGTGAGGTGGAGGTTTTCTTTCCCTCCAAGCTGCATCTGATCAATTTGCGGCTGAATTACCGCAATCACCGTAAAATCGTCATTATTGACGGCAAAATCGGCTATATCGGCGGTTTTAATGTCGGCGATGAATATTTGGGGCTGAGCCCCAAATTCGGCTATTGGCGGGATACACACTTAAGGATTCAAGGCCAGGCGGTGTACGCGCTGCAAACCCGGTTTATTCTGGACTGGAACCAGGCGTCGCGTGATCATGATATCAGTTATGAGCTTGACTTGTTCCCGGAGGTTGTTACAGATGGCTGTGTCGGGATGCAGATCGTGACCAGCGGCCCGGACTCGGAATCGGAACAGATTAAATACGGTCTCATCAAAATGATCTCATCTGCCAAGAAGTCCATCCTGATCCAGACGCCTTATTTTATCCCGGATGCCAGCCTGCTGGATGCGCTGCGGATTGCGATCCTGTCCGGGGTGGAGGTCAGCATCATGATTCCGGATAAACCGGATCATATTTTCGTCTATTGGGCGACGTTGTCGCATATCGGCGAGATGCTGAAGGTCGGTGCCCATGTGTATATTTATAATAACGGCTTCATTCATGCCAAAACGATTGTTGTAGACGAGGAAATTGCCTCGGTCGGCACGGCTAATATTGATGTGCGCAGCTTCAGGCTCAATTTTGAAGTGAACGCATTCCTGTATGACGAAGAGATTGCCCGGCATATGGCCCGTATTTTTGACAAGGACATGGCCGTATCCCATGAGCTTACCTATGAGGAATATTTGAAGCGGCCCAATTGGATCAAAATCAAGGAATCTGTATCCAGGCTGCTGTCGCCCATTCTTTGACATAACGTGAGGCTTGACAACGTTTACAGTACATGTTATTTTCGTTATGAGGCTTGTTACCGGTAATGCGGGCAATACCATAAATAGAAATGGATTAATTTCTGTTTCTGTTTTGGTATTGCCCTTTTTTTAATCCTCACAAACAGGTGATCCAATGTGATTATAAAACAAATCTTTAACAACAACATTGTCAGCACGGTGGACGACAAAAATCAGGAGCTCCTCATCCTCGGCCGAGGTATTGGCTTCAACTACCGTGCAGGCGACCCAATCGACGAAAGCAGGATCGAGAAAGTATTCCGGCTCCAGGACGCAAAGATTTATGAGAAGTTCAAAGCGACCGTGATGGAAGTTCCGATCGAAATTCTGCAGGTGACCGACGATATTGTCAGTCTGGCGCGCACCCAGTTGAATAAAAAAATCAGCGACGGGATTTATGTCTCCCTGTCGGATCATATTCATTTTGCCGTGCAGCGGTTGCAGCAGGACATGATTGTCCGAAACCCGCTGTCGTGGGAAATCCAGCATTTTTATAAAGCCGAGTATGATGTAGCTAAGGAAGCGCTGCACATTTTGCGGGAGCGTCTGGGGATTGAGTTTCCGAAAGAGGAGATCAGCAACATCGCGCTGCATTTCGTGAATGCTGAAATCAATGATTCCATGAGTGATGTGACGCAAATGATGAAGCTGCTTCAGGAGATTATGAATATTATCAAATATCACTTCAATGTGGAATTTGATGAGGACAGTGTGAATTACTTCCGCTTTATCACACATCTCAAATATTTCTGCCAGCGTGTCATTACACATACCAGCCATGATGACGCGGAGGAGTATTTATACGAGGTGGTAAAAAAGAATTACCCGGAGACCTTCAAATGCATCCGAAAGATTGAGAAGTTTATCCAGAAAAATTATGAGTATACCATGACACACTCCGAGCAGCTGTATTTGACACTGCATCTGGAGCGGCTCATGAAAAGCAAATAACGTATTCCAGGCTTGTTACTGTTAAATCAGGCAATACCTGAATGAACAAGGCGCGTTCTGTACGTGTCTGTTCGTTCAGGTATTTTTTTGGCCCAAAAATGGAGGAATCAAAGATGGATCATCAGGAAACGGCCCGCAAAATCGTCGACGCTGTCGGCGGGACGAATAATATTAACTCTGTGTATCACTGTGTCACACGTCTGCGCTTTGATCTGAAGGATAACGGCCAAGTAAACGACGCAGAGCTGAAAAAGCTCGATAAAGTCATGGGCACAAATGTCTCCGGAGACCAATTTCAGGTCATTATCGGTAATCAGGTTGCCAGTGTATTCAATGCGATGGTCAAGGAATATCCTGCTTTCAAGAACAGCGACGGGGCGGGAGCAAAGCCTGTGGAAGAAAAAAAGCAAAATGTCATTTCAAGATTGTTTGAATTTATTGCCGGAGTATTCGCGCCGATTCTGCCGGCCATCGCGGGCGCTGGTCTGCTTAAAGGTCTGATTGCTCTGCTGGTATGGTTGGGATGGATGACGGCCGGCACAGATTCGTATCGCATTATTTCAGCCATTGGTGATGGGGTGTTCCACTATCTTCCGATGCTGATTGCTTTTAGCGCGGCCCGTAAATTTGGCAGCAACCCGTTTGTGGCAGTAGGGGTAAGCGCCGCGCTGATGTACCCGGATATAGGCGCATTGTTATCGTCTGGTGAGCCGGTTTCCTTTATAGGCATTCCAGTAACAGCCGTCACCTATGCGTCTTCGGTCATCCCGATCCTGCTGGCGGTCTGGCTGATGTCTTACGTCGAAAAAGGCGTTGACTGCATTATTCCTTCTTCATTGAAGCTGTTGCTTGTGCCGCTGCTTACGCTGCTGATTGTAGTTCCTGTCACCTTGGTAGCCATTGGTCCTTTGGGGACGATTATAGGCAATGGGCTGTCGGGCGGCATCAACTGGCTGCTGTCGGAAGGCGGCGTGATTGCCGGTATCATCCTGGGCGGCGCCATGGCGCTGATCGTCATGACAGGCATGCACTATGCGCTCGTTCCGGTGATCATCAGCAATCTGGCAACGCTGGGTGTGGACAAGTTCCTGCCGCTTACCTATATCTCCAATATGGGTCAGGCTGGCGCCACTTTGGGGGTGTTCTTCCGCGCACGCGATAAAAAATTGAAATCCATTGCGTTGTCGACCAGCTTTACCGCCCTCATGGGTGTAACCGAGCCGGCCATGTACGGGGTCAACATGAGATACAAGAAACCGTTTACCGCCGGGATGATTGGCAGTGCCGCAGGTGGTGGCTTTGCCCTTGCTTTTGGCACAAATGCCTATGTCTTGGCAGGTAACGGCGGTATCCCGGGATTGCCCGCATTGATCGGACCGACATTCTGGTTTGGCCTGGGAGGCATGGTGATTGCGTTTGTGGTGGCTGCCATTGCGGCTGTTATCCTCGGAATTAAAGAAGAACAGGGCGATGCAACTGTGCAGATAGCAGGCGGAACGGAAAAACAAACGCAATCCGACGTAGATGAAGCTCCGCTTGATGTCGAGGCGGATAACCCCATTCCGGCATCTGACGAAATGATTTACTCTCCAATGACCGGCAAAGCAATTCCGCTCAGCGAAGTTAATGATCCGACCTTCAGCGATGAGCTGATGGGGAAAGGGGTTGCCTTTGTTCCGGAGCTGGGGGAGCTGGCTTCTCCCGTAACAGGCACCGTCATGAATGTGTTTAAAACGAAGCATGCCATGGTAATCCGCAGCCATGACGGAGTTGAACTGCTCATCCATGTTGGCATCAACACGGTCAAGCTGCGCGGGCAGTATTTTGAAGCCCATGTGCAGACCGGGGACAAAGTGCAGGCGGGAGACAGGCTGCTGTCGTTTGACCTCGAGAATATCGCCAAGGAGTATGATATTACAACCGCGATGGTGGTTACCAATACCAGTGATTATCAAACAGTGCTTCCCGCCAAGCTTGGGGAGATCAGCATCAAGGAGCCTGTTTTGAAAGTGGAAGTTTGAGCAAATAAAGGAGCTGACAAATATGAGTCAAAAACAAGTATTTCCGGATAACTTTCTGTGGGGCGGCGCTATCGCCGCCAATCAGGCGGAGGGAGCCTTTGATGCGGATGGCAAGGGATTGTCGACGGCGGATATGGTTCCATATCATAAGAAAAAGGATTACACCAATCTTAGCGCTCTCATGCATGTCACCAGTGAGTCCATTACAGAAGCGATGAAAGTCAAGACTGCCGAAGGGTACCCGAAGCGCTACGGCATCGATTTTTATCACCGGTATAAAGAAGACATCGCACTGTTCGGTGAGCTTGAATTTAAGGTATTCCGTCTCTCCATGAACTGGAGCCGCATTTTTCCTAATGGGGACGATGCCGAACCGAACGAGGCGGGTCTTCAATTCTACGACAATGTATTCGACGAGCTGCGTAAATACAATATTGAACCGCTGGTTACGCTGTCCCATTATGAGATGCCGATGACGCTCGTACTCAACTATGGCGGATGGAAAAACAGAAAAGTGATCTCCTTTTTTGAAAAATATGCCGAAACGGTTATGAACCGGTATAAGGACAAGGTAAAATACTGGCTGACCTTTAATGAAATCAATACAACGATCATTGAGCCGTTCACCGGCGGGGGGATTGTAGGCGACCGCGAGGAAAATGTGCAGCAGGCCTCCTATCAGGCGCTCCATCACCAGTTTGTAGCGAGCGCGCTCGTGACCCGCAAGGCGCGAGAGATCAATCCTGAATTCCGGATCGGGTGTATGCTGGCCCGCATGATTCATTACCCGGCGACGAGCAGCCCGGAGGACGTACTTCAAGCCCAGGTGGACAACCAGCTGAACCTGCTGCATACCGATGTCCAGGTATGGGGCAGTTATCCGCCGATTGCTAAGCGGTATTTTGAGGAAAACAACATTCAGCTTGTCCAGGAGCCGGAAGACGAGCAATTTTTGCTTGAGAATACGGTGGATTTTATCTCCTTCAGCTATTACACGTCCCTGATTTCCACCACCACTCCTGAGAAATATGGCGTAACAGGAGGCAATCTGTACAGTACGGTCAAAAACCCGAACCTGAAGGTGACGGAGTGGGGCTGGCAGCTCGATCCGATCGGTCTGAGAATCGTGCTGAAGGAATTTTACGACCGCTATAAGCTTCCGCTGTTCGTGGTGGAGAACGGATTGGGAGCGAGGGACAAGGTGGAAGAAGACGGCTCCATCATTGACGATTACCGGATCGATTATTTCAGACAGCATATCGAGCAACTGGCGGAAGCGATCAAGGATGGTGTTGAGGTGATGGGCTACACCAGTTGGGGAGCGATTGATATTATCAGCGCATCCACCTCCGAGATGTCCAAGCGTTATGGCTTCATTTATGTGGATCAGGATGATGAGGGCCATGGAACGCTAAACCGGTACAAGAAAAAGAGCTTCCACTGGTACAAAAAAGTGATTGCTTCCAACGGGGCGGATTTAAGCTGACAGAAACAAACGGGGTTTCCGACTTTTGCGGAAGCCCTGTTTTTAGTTTTTGTAACCCCCATGTTCTGTAAGGCAGGTTGTTGACAAGTCGCTGTTTTTTGAGGTTATTTGCATAAGCTTATGGATCTTTGCGAGGTGAATGATAAATTTTGCAGCTATTAATACAGGAGTTTTAACTCTGTAGTTAGAAAAATATAAAAATCCCTGATTTTTCACTTGCTTATTGATATGAAAACCTAATAAAGCTGGATAATTCTCAGGGGAGAGGCCAAAGACATTTCCAATAGGGGACTGATGTTTATGAAAATTATTTATCGGGTAAAGTGGTTATTTATTTGTTTTATTCTACTGAGTGGATGCCAAAAGCAAAGTGTGCTAGAAATCAGGGATTTCTACGCTACGGGACCAGACACATTTTCAGTATTTTCTGTGGTAAAAGATGAGGCAGAAGTCTATATTGCTGAGGTTAATAAACTTAATGAGTTTTTTCAAAACAATGTGATGGAAATATCTGCATTCGGTGTACACAAGGCATCTTCTCCACAGGTGAAAAAACTGATCGAAGAATATGATATCCAAGACTACCCGACATATTTATTATTTGATTCGGAAAAGCTGCTTTTGAAAGAAACGGACTATAATAAATTTGAGATGGGAGCTGAAGATCTAATGGATTAGAATAAATCAAACCACCTCAAAGGCTGCCACGAAAGATATGAAGGAGCTTTTGGGGCGGTTTTCCATATTCTTGAGGGGTTATTTTTTGTTTTGCTGCCGGTAGGCCTGCGGGGAGACGCCGGTTTTCTTTTTAAATAGAGCGTGAAAGTACGAAATATCCTGGTACCCCGTCGCAGAAGCAATATCCCCAATCCTGCCCTCTCCGGTCCGGAGCAGCCGGCAGGCTTCCGCAATCCGTATATTTTGCACATATTCGGACATGGTCATGCCGGTCTGTTTGCGAAAAATACGGTGAAACTGGCGGGGACCAACCCCCATCCGCCGGGCCATTTCCTCCACAGCAATCTTTTCCTGAAAACGTGTGTGCAGCTCATGCAGCACCTCCCCAAGACGGAGCGACGAAGGTGTCTCTTCTGGCTCGGGTTCCGTATGCAGCCGGAAGATAAATAATAGCAACTGAATAACATGTGCGTACAAAGCTGCCTCACGACCAGCCCTTTCCGCTTCATATTCATAATGTAACTGCTGGAAGAGCCGTTCGGCTTCGCCATGCTGATCCTGGTAATGCAAGCAATGGTCGTCTTCCAACAGGGGCAGCAGCGTTACTCCCCCCGGAAAAGCTTGCAGCAAGCCCGTCAGTGCCTCCATAGAGATAACACAGTTGTAGACGACCAGAGTGCCTCCAGCCGTGCGGGCAGGCCTGAACACATGGGATACACCTACCGGCAGCCAAAATATAGCTCCGCGCGCGGCCGGAAAGGAGTTATCTCCCACCAGATGCGTCCCCGAGCCTTCACTGACATAGCTGATTTCCAGAAAATCATGCCGGTGTTCATGAAGCTCGTAAGACTCCACGGCCCGGTTCACGTATAAAGGCAGCCCTTGCGAGAAAAAAGCGGAACCGCTCAGTAGGTCGATCCTGCGCCGTACAGCCATTAGCCACACCTCCTATAAATGTCCGATCACCCATATGAAAATGTCCAAATAGGCACATTTCAAGCGTTTACATTCATCGTAAGATGAAACTGGATTCAATAGCAAGCCTGAAAGGGTGAACCGGTAAAAGGAGGTTTAGCAATGAGCCAGTTCAAGATAGAGGGACTAACCTGCGAATACAGGGAATTCCTCCTGGGAAGCGGGGAGAGAGAACCGCGTTTTGCATGGAAATTAAGCGCAGAGGCAAGGGGGACGCATCAGGAAGCATACCGGATTCAGGTATCGAGGCCTGGGGATGATTTTGCGTCACCACTCTGGGATACAGGCCGTATCGAATCCGATCGGTCCATTCAAATCAAATACGAAGGTCCGTCGCTTCAGTCCCGCAGCCGCTACGAGTTCAGGGTCCGGTGCTGGGACAATCGGGGCAATGATTCCGGGTGGAGCAAAGCTGCGTGGTGGGAGACCGGACTGCTGGAGAGCGGGGAGTGGCAGGCCAAGTGGATTACCCCTGATTCGGAGACTATTGACCCGCAGACGGAGCTGGTTTTTATGATGCGGCGTTCGTTTAGCTTGCGGTCAGGTGTAAAATCGGCCCGTATTTATGCTACGGCTGCGGGTTTATATGAAATTTTCCTGAACGGCAAAAGGGTTGGCGAGCAGTGGATGACCCCCGGATGGACCAGCTACCATCACCGCTTGCAGTACCAGACCTACGATGTGACTGCACAACTGAAGAGTGGGGCCAACGGGATCGGTGTACAACTGGCAGATGGCTGGTATAAGGGACGACTTGGCTGGGATAACAAACGGGCGCATTACGGGGACCGCAGAGCGCTGCTGCTGCAGTTGCATGTTCAATATGACGATGGGAGCGAAGAGGTCCTTGTCACGGATGAGGATTGGAAATCGTTCTTGGGCCCGATCCGCTTCTCCAGCATTTACGACGGAGAAAGCTATGACGCCCGACTTGAGCAGCGGGGATGGAGCGAGGCCGCATTTGACGATTCCGGCTGGAGCGAGACGGAAATCTGTAAGCTGCCGTTTGAACCGCTGGTAGCACAGGAAAACTGGCCTGTACGGGTAACTGAGATGATACATCCGCTAAAAGTCATCACGACCCCAGCGGGTGAAAAAGTGCTGGATATGGGCCAAAACATGGTTGGACGCCTACGGATCAAGTTCAAGAGGGATATCCCTGAAGGCAGCACGATTACTCTGCAGCATGCGGAAGTGCTGGACCAGGAAGGGAATTTCTATATCGGCAACCTGCGTTCAGCCGGACAGCGGATTGAATACACAGCCAAGGGTGGGGAAGAAGCTGATTATGCTCCGCATTTTACTTTCCAGGGCTTCAGATATGTGAAGGTTGAAGGGCTGGAGGCATGGAGCGATGAGGAGCTGCTTGCAGCTTTTAGTGGAGAGGTCATGCATTCAGACATGGAAAAGACGGGGACCTTCGAATGCTCGGACCCGTTGATCAATCAGCTGCAGCGCAATATTGTGTGGGGTCAGCGCGGCAATTTCCTGGATGTTCCGACAGATTGCCCGCAGCGGGATGAGCGCATGGGGTGGACCGGCGATGCCCAGGTATTCGTCCGTACGGCCGCTTTTAACTATCATGTAGGTCCTTTCTTCGGCAAATGGGTCCGGGATCTCAAGGCGGATCAGCATAAGGACGGGAGTGTCCCGTTTGTCATCCCGAATGTTCTGGAAGGTACCACTGCGAATCCCGGCAAAGAACAAACCTCGGCAGCCTGGGGCGATGCCGCTGTCGTCTGCCCGTGGGTGATGTATCTCAGCTATGGGGATGTGCGTCTGCTGGAAGAACAGTATGACAGCATGAAGGCATGGGTGGAGTATATCCGCAGCCAGGGGGATCAGGAGCACCTGTGGAACACAGGCTTTCATTTCGGCGACTGGCTTGGCCTGGATGCCAAGGAGAACAGCTATGTCGGAGCGACACCGCTTGATATGGTAGCCACTTCTTTCTTTGCCTATTCCACCAGAATCGTAAGAGATGCCGCCGTGGTGCTTGGACGCGCCGGAGATGTACGGCATTACGGCGAACTGCTGACAGGAATTAAAAAAGCCTATCGGGAGGAATTCGTAACGCCTGCTGGAAGGCTGGCGGCTCCGACCCAGACCGCACATGTGCTGGCCCTGATGTTCGATCTGGTGGAGGGAGCGGTCAAGCAGCGAACAGCCCGTGAGCTGAATGAGCTGATCGTGAAGAATAACTATCATCTGACCACCGGATTCGTAGGAACTCCTTATCTGTGTCTCGTGCTGTCCGACAACGGATATCACGAGACTGCCGTAAAGCTGCTGCTGCAGGAGGAGTACCCATCCTGGTTGTATTCGGTCAAACAGGGGGCTACAACGATCTGGGAGCATTGGGATGGCATCAAGCCTGACGGTTCATTCTGGAGCGATGATATGAACTCCTATAATCACTATGCTTACGGGGCAGTCGGGGATTGGCTTTACCGTTATGTGGCAGGACTAAACATGAATGAAGCCGAGCCAGCGTACAAAAAGATTCTCATTAAGCCGCGCTTTGCCACCGGACAGCTCACTTCAGCCCGGGCAACTCTTGAATCTCCTTACGGGCTGATTGAGTCTTCCTGGCAGATCGCCGATGGAACGGTGACGGTTAATATACAAATTCCGGCCAATACGAGCGCTGAAATTGTGTTGCAGGGTGCCCGCATGGAGGAATTGCTTGAGGGTGGAAATCCTGCCGAGACAGCCGAGGGAGTATTGGATATCTCGGAAACAGAGGATGGTGTCACTCTGAGCGTCGGCTCGGGAAGATATGAGTGGACGTATCTGGCTGAGGAATTGGTTAAGCAAAATTAAGACACACGGTGACCTCGACTTACGAAAATCACCAAGATGTGTAGACACGAAGGACAAAAGGTCGAGAACAGGGGAAACTCGCTCCTATTCTCGACCTTTTGTTCCAAATAAGAATTCGCAAGAGATTAGCGATTTCTGCTCGTTTTAAGTTTGGGGATGCACGCAGCAGCGGAGAGAACGAAGCAATTCCGGAAAAGCGGAGCGGTCGCCTTTGGCCCGAAGGGTCAACAGCGATTGTAGGAATGCTTCGTTCTCGGAGCGCCCCAGAACAATTTACATATCTGCTAATCCGCCCTCGTGTGGTACAATGTTTGAGTCTGTTTATTTTGCAGGAATAGAGCTGTTACGCGTAATGCCCGCACGAGGAGGAGCTTATGAAACGAGGCCCGTTTATTGCAGTGGAGGGACCGATCGGAGCCGGAAAAACCACACTTGCTTCCATGTTATCCACCGAACTGAACATCCCCATTCTGAAAGAAATCGTAGAAGAGAACCCTTTTCTGGACAAGTTTTATCAAAATATAGATGAGTGGAGCTTTCAGCTGGAAATGTTTTTTCTCTGCAACCGTTACAAGCAGCTTGAAGATACGGATCTGCAGTACATTGCGCAGGACAAGCCGGTCATCTCGGACTATCATATTTATAAAAACCTGATCTTCGCCGAGCGCACGCTCAAAGGGATCAAGCGAGAGAAATACCGCCAGATTTATCACATTCTGACTGACGATCTGCCCAAGCCAAATATCATTCTGTATATCCGGGCTAATCTGGATACGCTGCTGTACCGCATCAGCAAACGCGGCCGAGACTTCGAGGAGCAAATCGACCCGGCATATTTGCAGCAGCTGATCGAGGATTACGATACGGCGATGGCTTCCCTGGCTGAACGTGAGCCTGCTACCATAATTGTCCCGATTAATGGCAGCGAGGTGGATTTTGTCGAGCATCCGGAGCAGTTTGCCCGGATCGTCGCACAAGTAAAGGAGTTTATTCAATGAATGATTATAATATCCCGTCTGACGCAATTATTACGGTGGCCGGCACCGTCGGGGTTGGGAAGTCTACGCTGACTGCTGCCCTGGCGAACCGTCTCGGCTTTAAAACCTCCCTGGAGAAGGTGGACCATAATCCTTATCTGGAGAAGTTCTACCATGATTTCGAGCGCTGGAGCTTTCATTTGCAAATATATTTTCTGGCTGAGCGCTTTAAAGAGCAGAAGAACATTTTTGAAGCAGGCGGCGGCTATGTGCAGGACCGTTCGATTTACGAGGATACGGGTATTTTCGCCAAAATGCACGCGGATCAAGGCACGATGTCCAAGACGGATTACGAGACCTATACCAGCTTGTTCGATGCGATGGTCATGACCCCGTATTTCCCGCACCCGGATGTGCTGGTCTATCTGGAAGGCAGCCTGCCGTCCATTCTGGCCCGCATCAAGGAGCGTGGGCGGGAGATGGAAATCCAGACCGACGTATCGTACTGGGAGCACATGCACGCCAGATATTCCGCCTGGATCGACGAGTTCACGCAGCTGAAGGCTTGTCCAGTGCTGCGCCTGAACATTGATGAATACGATGTGAATAACCCGGCTTCGCTGGACGGTATTCTTGCCGAGGTCAGCACGGTCATTCAGGCCAACAGGCTGAACGGATTGAATAAAATAGGCTGAACTAAGATTTATTAGACCTTGAATGGAAGCGCACGTTCAGGGTCTTTCTTTTCAGTAGTTAATCGAATAACATTTGTAATTGCTGCTTGTGTATTGTTTTTGGAAACCGCTTTCTGCTAAGCTCTTGACATAGGGAGGGGATGTTCATATGGTCGGGAAAGAGTGGGAGGAATTGCTGAAAAGCTATCCATCAGCCGAACTGGTCTCCAGTGATAGAAAGAACCGGATTATAATCTGTGTCTACGGATATGAATCGTCTCAAGAAATGCTGGATGCGTCGGATATTGACTGGCTGAAATGCCGAATGCGGGTTGAATGCCTGAATTTTGCCGGGGAAGTAGACGGTCCGTATCTGGAAAACGGAAGCATCCTGCACTGGCAGGCTGAAGCTGAGGCATTATGCAATACATACAAGGAAACGGGTTGGTTTAGCGCTATTGAGCCTGAACTTGATTTTAGGCTGGAAAGAGATGATATCCATAGACAGCAGTTCAAGGTCACAGGTCACCTTGCTGCACGGATCGTGGAACAAAGCTCCGTTCTAAGCTATGAGTTTCTCACGAATGTCAGGAGCTTGCGTGATTTCGCAGCAGGATTGAAGAGGCTGATCACGTCATTTCCAGCACGGAACCATCCAACCTCTCGCCCATAAGGCCCGTGATCGAGTACCATAGCCAATATAAAAGCGCCGCGGTTTGCGGCGCTCATCAGCTTAAAGCGTAATAATACGAAGCTCTTCCTTTGGTGCTGGAAGCTCTACTGGGACAGGCCCGCCACCGGCTGCAGGCATGACGTATAATACGGATTGGCCGTGGATAAAACGGCTTAAGCCTGTCATAAAATACAAGCGGTCACCTGCGGCCACAGGCCGATAGACATAGTCTGCCAATGAGGTAAGCTGCTTCTCCGTTTTCGTCACAGGATTGTACACGAACAGCTCATCTTTAGAAGATCCGCCTTCCCCGGATTGGACTTCTGACTGGTAATACAGCAGTGTCTGGTCCTTGTTCCATGCGAAATCGGATATGCTCCCTTTGCGACTGAGGGAAATGGCGGTACCGGAACTACTGCCGCTTTCTAGAGGAAACTTCCTGATCTGCTGTGCAGACTGGTTGTTGGACTGGGAATTGTTCGGGAACGCAAGATAGAAAGATTGTCCATCCGGTGCGATTTTCAATGATTGGATACGTGTGCTTTCAAGCTGTGTATGTCTGACCGGAACGCTGGCATTCAACTGAATCTGATAGACATCAAAGCTGGTCGAGCTTCTGGTCTCATAGAGAGACACAAATTTTTTGGTCTCTGCCTGCAGGAAAAATACGGATTTCCCATCAGGTGCGAACTCTACCTCCGAAATCGAATGGTCTACCTTAATCAAGTTGCTCAGCTTGCCTGACTGCAAGTCCAGCACTTTGATTGCGCTTACTACGTTGTCGTTGTCATCAACAGAGGTTGACCGCAATAACCCGGTCTGCCCCCAGGTCTCTATAAACGCCAATTTGGTCCCGTCAGCCGAGAAAGCGGGATCCAGCAGACTTCCGCCGGAAGTATACAATTCCCGGCCGTTCGGCTGTTCCGAATTGAGCGGGTTGTACAGCATCAGGGTATCAGCAGCGACATAGGTAATATCACCTGTTGGGGATGCATCATATTCACCGGTAAGATGGGGCACCGTGCTGGAATCTGCGGTGGTGGCGTTAGCAGGGGCTGTTCCAGCAGCTGTTAGTGTTAAGACTAAAGAAATGAAGAATGTAAATCCGAGGCGTGAGTAAAATGAGTAAAAGTTCATATAAACCCCTTTGGTATGATTTTCCTCAAGTATACCTTAATCTAGCGAAATTTGTAATTGGTCCATAATAAATTGGGAGGCGCTGAATATGATAGAATTTGAACGTTTGCATCACGTAAGCCTGGCTGTAAGAGATCTTGCAAGAGCAAAGAAGTTTTATTCGGAAGTGCTGGGTTTCCCGGAGATCGAACGGCCGCCGTTCCGTTCCAAAGGAGTATGGTATGCCGTAGGCGCGGATCAGCAGTTGCATCTGTTGGAGCATCCGCCGGGGGAGACGCTGCGTACCAAAGGCATCGATACGACGGACGGTCATTTTGCCATCTGGGTGAAAAGCCACTCGAAGACAGTTAAATGGCTGGAGAGCACTGGCATAAGTTATGAGGCGCGTCCTGACAGCGTGGCCGGGTTTGCCCAGATTTTTATTCTGGACCCGGATCATAACATTATTGAGTTCGGTGCGCCATATAACAGCTAGTAGCAGCAACAAAGCATGGAAACTGTCCCTCTATCTGCGGGCGATTTCTTTGTTACTGAAATAGGATAGGAGGTAGACTAGTGATCTAATTTTGGCAAATAAGGCAGCAACGACCCGCGATTACGAGTCATTGCTGCCTTTCACTGTGTCTTTAATCGATTGATCTCCAGCTCATTTTTCGAAGTTTTAAAAAAAGTAAACTCAACATCCTTCTGAATACTATCCAGCTTTGTATTCATGATTTGCAGCAAAGCTAGGGTATCATCCGGTTGTTCGGAGGCGAGCAAGTCCAATTTGCTATGCAAACTACTAATATCCTGCTTCAAATCGGTCAATTCTTGCTTGAGGGGTTCAAGCTTAGCGTCTAAAACGGTCTCAAGCATCTTGAGGACTTGTTCTGCTTCCATAGTCGAATCACTCCTTTAAGCGTATTATAGCATTCGTTGCTTGATGGAGGAACCCATAATAATAGACTCTGCCTATCGTATCCAACGGGATGAGGCAAGTAAATTTTCCCTTCATTAATGGCGATTTCTTAGTCGATTAGTTCTTCGCCCTCGTCCTAAGGGATGGGAAGTACTAGGGAAATATTTTGTAATCGCTATCACTTATTCTCGTGTATATTTATTTGTGAGATAACGAGACTTGAGAGGGCGAAGCCGATGGGGGAAAGATGGAAAAACCTGAATACACTGCGCAATCAGATTTTTATCGGTTTTTTCTTCGTCATGGTGATCATGATCGGGGTGACCGGGGCATTCATTTACAATAGAGTGTCTTATGTGTTGAAAAATAACGCGGAGCGGCACATTCAGCAAACGGCGGTGCAGGCCAACGGGCGTCTGGATGCCTTGATCGGGCAAATTGACGGCCTGACGGAGCAGGTGGCCAATCACCAGGGAGTGCAGCAGCTGTTGCTGGAGGAGCTGGGCGGCCGGAAGGTCACGTTCAGTCAGCGCCAATCCCTGCTGCAGATTATGTTCAGCTACCAGGCCTACATGCCCAGCGTCGGATCGCTGGAGTTGTACGATGCCGATGGCACCCTGCTCTTTCCGCTGCGGGAAGGGACTTTGGACAGCCGTATTGATCGCAGTTATATCGCGGAGGCCAACCGGCAGAAAGGGCGCTTGGTCTGGATCGGCACCGATCCGGATGACCCGCAGTCACTGCTGGCCATCCGTCAGGTCAGCTTGCTGGAACGTTGGTTTTCGCGCGGTGGATATCTGATCGCCCGCGTACAGCGCAGCTACTTTCAATTGAATGATCCCATGGCCGGAAGCGGCAGTGGGGAGTCCATCTTGCTCGTGGACGAAAAAGGGGAGCTTGTGGGCAACGGAGGGTTCCCGGCCGCCGATCTGTTAGGGTTATTAAACAGCAGCGGCCAGACGGTGAAATTCAGGGACCGGGAATATGTCAAAGTAGAGCAGTACTCGGACAGAACGAACTGGACGCTGCTGGTGCTTACCCCGGTGAGCTTCGTTACGGAAGGCCTTTCGGTACTTAGGACGATCATGCTGGTTTCCTGTGTCATCGGCACCCTGCTGTTCCTGATGATGTCCTTTCTTCTCTCCACCATGATTACCCGGCCGATCAGCCGCCTGATCCGAGCCATGCGCAAATCCCGCCCCGCCGCGCTGGCGCTGCAGCCCGAGTCTCCCGCCGCACTGGAGCTGCGGGAGCTGAACCATACGTACAACGCCATGATTACCAATATTAATGAGTTAATCCGGGTGGTATACGAGAAAGAGGTGCTGCAGAGCCGCACCGAGTTGAAGGCTTTGCAGGCGCAAATCAATCCCCATTTTCTGTTCAATACGCTGGAGGCCTTCAACTGGTCCTTGCAGGAAAAAGGGGAGGAGGAGTTGGCAGGGCTGATGGTGTCCCTGTCCAGGCTGTTCCGCTATACCATTGATCAACAGGGCAGAGACGGATGGGTAACCATTGGTGAGGAAACGGAGCACATCAGGCGGTATCTGCAGATTATGGAGATGCGGCTGGGTGAGCGTCTGACATGGCATATTGATACGCCCCCTGAATACGCTGCGGTGCCTGTTCCGAAGCTGCTCATTCAACCCATCGTGGAAAATGCAATCCTGCATGGTGTGGAGAGCAGCAGAGGAAACGGAGTTGTCGAGGTGCGGATCGGACATTCTGTGCGGCAGGGCTGGACAAGAGTGACCGTATCGGACAACGGCCCGGGCATGGACCGGGATACATGTGCAGCATTATACAGAGCCCTGCAGGGAGGGCCGTCTGTTGCCGGGAAAGGTACCGGCATGGGGCTGGCCAATGTCCAGCAGCGGTTAAAGCTATATTACGCGAGGGCGGACGGCAAAATCCAAGGCCTGCATATCGTGAGCTCGCCTGGCGCAGGTACGGTGATTTCATTTGACATTCCTAATGAAAATGGAGGCGGCGGGCATGGAACTGACGCTAAAAACGATATTGGTCGTGGATGACGAGCCGCGCACTCGGCAGGGCATCAAGCAGACGCTGGAGGCCGCAGGCAGCGGAAAGTACCGGATCGAAACGGCGGAGAACGGGGTGGAGGCCTTGGATAAGCTGCGGCAGCAGGTCTTTCACCTGCTGATTACAGATGTCAGGCTCCCCGAGATCAGCGGCCTGGATCTGATCCGCTCCCTGCAAGGTCATACACGCAAGCCGTGCATTGTGGTCATTTCCGGATATGCGGAATTTGATTATGTCCAGCAGGCTTTGCGACTGGGGGCCGTCAATTATCTGCTGAAGCCGATTGACAAGCAGGAGCTGCTGAAGGCGACCGGCGAGGCGTTAAGGCTGGAGGAGGAGCGGGAGCTGCATGAAAAGCTGGAGAAGCTGGTGGATCCCGCGCTGCTGAAGGTCGGCGGCAGGGAGGCCGCTTTAAGCGAGCCGGTAAAGGAAGCGCTGGACTATATTAAAGAGCACATCCACGAACCGTTAACGATGGCGGATATGGCGGCGCGCCTTCATCTGAATGCCAGCTATTTTAGCGTGCTTTTTAAAGAACAGACAGGAACGCCCTTCAGTGAATATGTATCCCGGCTGCGGATTCAGCGCGCCAAGGAACTGCTGCTGCAAACCCGGCTCTCGGTGATGGAAATCGGCAACAGGGTGGGGTACCGGACGGATAAATATTTTATTAAAGTGTTCAAGGAGCTGGAATCGGTGAGCCCGAGCCGGTACAGACAGCAGATGGCGGACCGTTCGGAAGAAATCCAATAATAGTGGAGTTATTGCCAATGGCCGTGGTCTGTGAGCGGCGTAAACCCGGTGCTAAAATAATTTTTGATAGCGGTTACATTTAAAAGCTTGTAATAACACTGGGGGAGGATTTGGGAATGTCCAAAAACAAAGTGTTTGCAGGAATTATCGTTATGCTCGCATTGATGCTGGTATTGTCAGGGTGCGGTGGAGCGGGAGAAAATGCCGGGGGTGGCGATTCGCAGGCTGGCGGCGGAGGCGACAAAATTACGCTCAACATGATGCATCTATGGCCAGCCGGAAGCTCGGCACAGCAGAACAAGCTGGTCAACCAGATTATCGAACAGTACCAGAAGGACCACCCGAACGTGGTCATTAAACAGGAGGTGCTGGAAAACGAGCAGTACAAAAACAAGCTGAAGGTGCTGTCCGCCTCCAATGAGCTGCCGGATATCGGCATTACGTGGGCAGCCGGATTCATGGAGCCTTACGTGAAAGGCGGCCTGTTCACACCGCTCGATGATCTGCTTAACGGGGAGCAGCTTAAGGACAAGTTTGTGGCAGGAACGACCGAAGCCTATGCAGTGGACGGTAAAACCTATGCGTTGCCCATCGAGCTGAACATTTCGCCTATTTATTATAACAAGGCCATTTTTGAAAAATATAATCTGCAGGTGCCCACGACCTACGATGAATTCAAGCAGGTGGTGCAAACGCTTGCCAGCAAGGGTGTCGCACCGATAGCGCTGGGCAACAAAGACCGGTGGACCGGATCGCTCTGGTATATGTATCTGGCAGACCGCATCGCCGGGAACGAAGCGCTGGCCAAGGCCATCGACGGCACCGGCTCGTTCGAGGATCCGGGTCTCGTGCAGGCGGCGGCTGAAATTCAAAGTCTGGTGGATGTGAATGCGTTTAACAAAGGCTTTAACGGACTGTCCAATGATGAAGGCAAATCGGAGTTTATGAACGGAAAAGCGGCCATGTATCTGATGGGCACGTGGGAGCTGCCGAATTTTACGACCAACCCGGATATTCCACAGGAATTTAAAGACTCCATTGGATTTTTCAAATTCCCGACCGTGAACGGTGGCAAAGGCAATGTCAACAGTTGGGTGGGCGGTCCCGGCGTGGGCCTGTTCGTGGCGGAGAACTCCAAGGTGAAGGGAGAAGCAAAAGCGTTTGTGGAATATTTTGTGGCAAAATGGGGCGAACAATCCGTGACAGATGCGGGCGTCATCCCGGCGACCAAGGTGGACACCTCCAAAGGGAATCTGCCACCGTTGTATGTGGAGCTGCTGAACGAGCTGAATAATGCCAGCAGTATCACGCTGTTTGCGGATGTGAAGATGAAGCCGAATGCCGCCCAGGTGCATCTCAACATGATTCAGGCCTTGTTCGGCAAAGCGGTCACGCCGCAGCAGTTCGCAGCAGAGCACAAGCAGGCAGTGGAGAAAGGCAATTGACGGCTGGCTGCCGGAAATAGAGGAGGACCCAAGCCGTGAATAAAGTCATGTCCAACAAATTCATCATCGCCCTGTACGTGCTGCCATCCTTGCTTTTGCTGCTGGCCGTCATCTACGTTCCCATCGTACTGACAGGCTACTACGGGCTGAACGAATGGGACGGTATCTCTCCCATGACCTTTGTCGGGCTGGATAATTACAAAGATCTGCTGGCGGATACCGCCTTCTGGCAGAGTGCGTACCATTCGCTGCTGCTGGCCCTGTTTTCCGGCATCAGCCTGATCGGATACCTGCTGATTGCACTCGTGCTGTCAGGCAAAATCAAAGGCGCCAACCTGCTGCGTAAAATTTATCTCATTCCGATGCTGCTGTCTTCGGTGGCGATTGCACAGCTGTGGATGAAAATATATCATCCCACCAATGGAGTGCTGAACACGGTGCTGATGTCTGTAGGTATTCAAAATCCGCCGGCCTGGCTGGCGGAGCCTTCCATTGTGCTGTTTGCACTGTTTATTCCGATCGTTTGGCAGTATGCGGGGTTTTATATCCTCATTTATTATGCCGGACTCAAAAATATCCCGGAATCGCTCATTGAGGCGGCGCGGATTGACGGGGCTAATCCGCTGCAGATCGCGCTGCGCATTAAGCTTCCGCTGGTGAGCGAGGTCATCAAGGTGACCATTGTGCTGTCATTTGTCGGGTCTTTGAAATATTTTGACCTGATCTATGTCATGACCGACGGCGGCCCGAACGGGGCCAGTGAAGTGATGGCGTCCTATATGTATCATCAGGCCTTCCGCGGATTTGATTTCGGTTATGGCAGTGCTGTTGCATTTTTTCTGCTGCTCATCTGTCTGGCTGCGACATTTGTGATCCGCAAGGTGACGGCGACCAAGGATACGATTCAGTATTCATAGGTGGAAAGGAGGGAGGGAGCGTTTATGAAATCAGGAACGATGGTGCAGCATGCGCTGAATCGGCAGGTGGGGAGCAGCCGGGGATTATGGAACCGGGCTGGATATGCTCTACTGTACGTTATTCTCATTGCCGCAGCCGTTCTGCAGCTTCTGCCGTTAATCTGGCTGCTGCTGTTTTCGCTGAAAAATAATCAGGAAGTGTTTAATTTGCCCCCGTTCGCATTGCCGCCGCAGCCGCATTGGGATAATTATGCCAAGGTATGGTCGAACGGCAATATCGGCACTTATTTTATGAACAGCGTTTGGATTACGATCGTGTCGCTTGTGCTCACAGTGCTGCTGGCCAGCTTTGTCACGTTTGCGGTCACGCGCATGAGATGGAAGGGCAGCTCCTTCGTGCTGGGGCTGTTTATGGTCGGGATGATGATCCCGGTCCATTCCACGCTGATTCCATTGTTCAGTATGTTCCAGAAGCTGAATTTAACGGATAATCCGTTATCTGTGATCCTCTCTTACGTCGCTTTTAATCTGCCGACCACGATTATGATTTTGCTCGGATTTTATTATGCTTTGCCGGGAGAAGTGGAGGAAGCGGCGGTGATGGACGGGTGCTCCGTGAACCGGATGTTTTTCCGGATTGTGCTGCCGATGACCTCTTCCGTCATGGCGACCACGGCGATCATCAACATGATCTATAATTGGAATGAATTTATTTTTGTAAATACCTTTATCAGCTCGGATCAGTACAAAACGTTGACAGTCGGTGTGCAAAATTTCATCGGCCAGTATACGACAGACTGGGGAGCCATCGGCGCCACGCTCATGATCAGCATCCTGCCCATTCTGCTGGTGTTCCTCATCCTGAGCGACCGGATTGTGGAAGGGATCGCGGCAGGCTCGGTTAAAGGTTAGCGTTATCCAATCGGACGAACTCAACGGACGCACTCAAGGAGCGGATGGATGAAGTTGTAATACTGACGAGGAGCTCTGCTGGCTTGCAGCCAAGAGCTCTTTTTGTGTTAAAGTTGCATTTGCGGTATATAGTTAGATTTACATAACATTTATCTTGACCGAAATTAGTTCGACGTCGTATTATGGGATGGCGAATATGTTTGAAAGGAGTGTGGCAATGAACTTTGAGGCCAACCGCAAACGTGATGAAGTGGATATGCGGGTACGGAAGCTGGCGGAACATTTTCCACAATTAGAAGTGAGATGCCTGCGCACCATGATGTTTTATATACACACAACTCATGAAGTATACAATGAAATGAGCGGCAAATTGTCCGAGCACGGTCTTTCGGTTGGCAAAATGAAGATTTTGATGCCCTTGTTTGTGTATAGAAAATCCTTGACTCCATCGGAGCTGGCTGCTTATTCGGGGGTTACGCGCTCCACGATGACCAGTGTGATTGACGGTCTTGAACGTGACGGTTTAATCAAACGGGCAAGCCTGAATGACCGCAGAATGACAGCCATTCACCTGACCGAGAAGGGTATGGAGCTTATAAATACCACGGTGCCTGCGTATGCTTCTTTTGTTGCGGGTATAATGCAGGATTTTACAGAGGAGGATCATGAGACATTAGTGAGACTTCTGCATAAGCTTAGCGATGGATTGGAAAGGTTCAGGAATAGTTGAGCTTTTCTTCCTCAGATAGTTCGACGTCGTATTATATGAGGTCTTATAAACTATTTTTTTCACAAGGAGAATAGATATGTTGAAGAAATTTATCCCTTATATTTTGTTGATCGTCGCCCTGGGTGCGGGCGGGATTTTAATGGCGATGAGCGGCAAGGATGCAGTAAGCATGGCTGCACAGGAGAAGGATACGCTGCTTGCCGCGGATACGGTGAACGCTTCTTTTCAGGGAGTAAGTGGAAAAGTGAGCTCCATTAACGTCAAGGAAGAGCAGCGGGTCAAAAAGGGCGACGTACTAATGACCTTGGACCCGGTGGACAAAGAGCTGGAGATTGCAAAGCTGCAATCACAAATTGCCCAGATGGACGTGCAAATTGCGCAAGCGAAGGGTTCGCTTGGTATCCAGGCAGATAAAATAACAGAATCGGAGAAGCAGGCCCAGCTTGACATTCAGGCTGCACAAACAGCCGAAACTCAGGTGAATAAAGGGGCGCGGGCCGAGGATATTCAGCAGCAGCAACTGGCCGTGGCCTCGGCGAAGCAATCTGCAGAGAATGCCTTGACGGCTGTGGAGACAGCCAAGCAAAACGTCGAAATCGCTAAAAAGACGGTCACGTCCCGGCAAAAATCATTTGACCTGGCCCAGACGAGCTATAACCGGGTCAAAGCGTTAAAAGAGAGTGGTGTCGCCAGCCAGGCAGAACTGGACAAAGCCCAGAATGAGCTGGATTCAGCCAAGATTGCGCTCGAAACGGCACAGGATCAGCTCGAAATTGCCAATGCGTCGGTAGCTACGGCGTCCAAACAGGCGGGTATCGCGCAAAATACGGTTTCACAGCAGCAGACCGCTTTGCAGAAGATGCAGGCCGGAGCCACTGCCGAGGAGCGTGAGCAGGCCCGTCTCAAGACCGAGAAGGCCAAAGAAGCGTTAACCCAAACCTCTAAATCCAGAGATGAGGTCCAGAACGGCAAATACAATGTGAATCTTCTGACCAAGCAAAAGGAAGCTTTGCAGGTTCAACTGAAATCGCTGCAGCTGCAGCGTGACCGCACGGTGCTGAAGGCTTCTGTAGACGGCAAAGTGACGCGGGTTGTGCCTAAGCTTGGAGAGAATGTATCTGCAGGCTCCACGGTTGTCATGATCGAAACAGCTGATTTGTATTACGATCTCTATGTGGGAGAAGCGGATGTCGCCAAATTCCAGGCCGAATCCAAAGTAACCTCACACATTGTGGCCTTGAATAAGGATGTCGAAGGTACGGTGGAATACATTACATCTGCCCCGCAATATACCAATATGAGAATGAGCCGTGACAAAGGCCAAGCGGATACCAGCTCATTTCAGGTCCGTGTGCAGGTGCCGCGTACTGAAAATCTGTTGCCTGGAATGACGGTGGAGGTACAAGTGCATGAAAGCGCTGATTGATGAATGGAAGCATATGCTTGGCGGCAGGACCGTTTTTATTCTGCTGCTTGTGCCTATTGTGGTAGCCGCTGTGTTTGGTTATGTGTTCAAGAATAGTCAGATTAATGAAGCGCCGGTTGCTGTAATTGATCTGGACCATAGCGCCTACAGCAGCCAGTTGATGACCAAGCTGGACGCCTCTCAGTATATCCATGTAAAAAGAGTATTTGAAAATGATACCGATCCGGATATGCTGCTCTATAACGAACAATTTTCCGCAGTCATCTATCTGCCCGTCGGGCTGGAAGCCAACAGACTGCAGGGAAAACAAAGCAATATCGGTCTTTATGTGGATAATACCGTCGCACAGGCCACAGCCAGCTTGCGGACGGGTGTAACGGAAGTGATCACGGCGGAGAATGCCGTGCTTGCTGCCGGGAGCTTGAAGGCCTCCGGTTTGACCGACAGCCAGATTTCAGGCATGACCTCTAATATGGTGGTGCAGCAACGGCTGCTGTATAATCCGACCAACAGCACGATGATGAGCTCAGTTATGGGTTTTGTGAATACGGTGATGTTGTCCCTGATCGGCGGTGCTGCATTGGCCATCGTTCCCCGGCTGCGGTCAGAGGGGCGTCTGCAGGAGGAAATGAATCATCCTGTCGGGATTCTGCTGCGGGTACTGCCTTACGCTTTGGTCGGGTGCATCTCGTTCTTCCTGTCCATAGGTTTGATCAAGCAGCTTGGCGGGCTAAGGTTTGAAGCGGGTCTGCTGGATATGCTGATTCCGTTTATGCTGTATACGACAACACTCAGCCTGTTTGCGATGGCGGTTGGCTGGAGTGCCCCCACTCCGGAGAAAGCATCCGGCAGAATCATGATTCTGATGATGCCTTCCTTCCTGCTGAGCGGAGCGCAATTGCCGGTCTCCATGCTTCCTGGTCCGCTGCAGGTGGTCAGCAACATTCTGCCTTTGACCTGGCATTTCAAATTTCTGCGCGGTATGGGATTCAGAGGCGGCGAGCTTCGTTACTTTATTCAAGAATTGGGTGGTATCCTCATATTACTGAGCGCTTTTGCAGCCATCATTTTAGTGTTGATGGCAGTTGAAAAAAGGAAGCTGAGCAAGGTTGAAGTGAGAGAGAATGACGTGTCAGTCCCACAGCAGCAGACTATGGCTCATTCCTAAAGGAAAAAACGATATGACATTTGTCATACTCCAGTATTGACGTTTGCGACTACCCCCACCGGATGCTTTTATCTATGATAGATACAGAGTCATAGAGTGCATCCGGTGGTTTAAAAAACGGCAGCGCTTGCGACAATATGGAGGAGGAACCACGTATGAGCCGAAATGACATCCTGTCCAGTCTGAAAAAGAAAGTTGCCCCGTATGAACAAATTAATGAGAAGTCGAGTTTATTCCAGCTTGCGAATACCTTTATACCATTGATCGTGCTTTGGTATGCGGCTTATTTAAGCCTTGCCGTATCCTATTGGCTCACACTCCCCATTACGATCCTCGCGGCCGGTTTTGTGGTACGCACGTTCATTATCTTCCACGACTGCGGTCATCAGTCCTTCTTCAAAAGCCGTCGTGCCAATGATATTCTGGGTACCATAACAGGCATTATTACACTTTGTCCATATGTGCAGTGGAAGAACACACACGCGATCCATCACGCGACGAGCAGCAACCTGGATAAGAGGGGAACAGGAGACATGTGGGTGCTCACGGTTGAGGAATATGCGCAGGCATCCTTTTGGACAAGAGCGGCATACCGTGTGTACCGTAATCCATTTATCATGTTTGTTGCCGGGCCAGTGTATGTGTTTCTGTTTTCACATCGGTTTAATCGAAAAGGAGCCAAACGCAAAGAGAAAATAAATACCCACATCACCAATGTTTCCATTGTTATTTTATATGCCCTGTTATGCTGGGCTATCGGCTGGCAAGCCTTTGTGCTAGTGCAGGTGCCAATCTTTTTTGTATCAGGTATGCTGGGCATCTGGTTGTTTTATGTGCAGCATCAGTTTGAGGAATCGTATTTTGAGCATGATGAAGAATGGAGCTATGTGAACGCGGCGGTGGAAGGAAGTTCTTACTATAAGCTGCCGAAGCCTTTGCAATGGATTACGGGCAATATCGGCTTCCATCATGTTCACCATTTGAGTCCGAAGGTACCGAACTACAACTTGGAAAAGGCCCATCATGCCGCGCCTCCGCTGCAAAAAGCGACGACCATCACCATTCGAACAAGTCTGCAATCGCTGCGATTCCGGCTGTGGGATGAGGAGAGGAAAACTTTTGTAGGCTACAGCAGTGTGAAACGGAAAGCACGTCATCACGATGCCGCGGCTAATCGGTTAATCACCAAACCTAATGTTCAGGGAGAATAATCCTCTGCCGAGATTGTGTTAAAATGATTGAAACGCTAAACGGTTCAGTTATAACGCGCGGCACAGGGAGGACAGCAATGCAGAAATGGTATCAGATTTTTCACCGCAGCACGGGGCTTAGCCCATATGTATGGGTTGTCCTGTACATTCTCCCATTCTACTTTATATTTCGTTCGTCCTCTACGTATCAGGTCGTACTGGGCTGTATTATGATTATCACTTTTTTTGCTTGTTATGTTCTGTCTTTTCTGTCAAAGGGCTGGCTCGTATACTTCTGGACCAGCATGCAAATTTTGATTTCCATTACGATGACGCTTTTGTTCGGGTATGTGTATTTTTCACTCTTTCTGGCGTTCTTTATCGGGAATATCCGGAACCGGGCCGGTTTTGTCACGTTATACACGATTCATCTTGTGACGACCATCGCAACGATCAATTACGGCTTCGTTTCACGGAATCCGTTATTCATTTCACAGTTGCCTTTCGTTCTGGTCAGTACCATCGGGGTTATTCTATTGCCTGTCACCACATATACCCGGAATAAAAGCGACCGTCTGCTGGGAGAACTGAATAACGCGAACAAAAGAATCTCCGAGCTGGTCAAGCTGGAGGAGCGTCAGCGGATTGCCAGGGATCTGCATGACACGATCGGTCAGAAGCTGTCCTTGATCGGGCTGAAGAGTGACCTGGCAGGCAAGCTGATCACTCAGGATGCGGAACGGGCCAAGGCCGAAATCGAGGATGTGCGTCAGACAGCCAGGAATGCATTGAAGGAAGTACGGGATATGGTTACCGAGATGCGGGGAACGAGTCTGGAGGATGAAATTTCCCGTATTCGGCAAATGCTGAAGGCGGCCCAAATCACGCTTACTGTAGAGGGTGATCCCCATCTTACAAATGTTTCCTTGCTGAATGAGAACGTGCTGAGCATGTGCCTTAGGGAAGCAGTGACGAATATTGTCAAGCACAGCTTTGCGAGCGACTGTTACGTCAGGATCGAGCCGTCTAGAACTGAACTGACACTAACAGTGGAAGACAACGGAACAGGCCTGCCTAAGGAGACTTCTTATTTCCGGGGAAATGGGCTGCGTGGCATGAAAGAGCGCCTTGAGTTTGTGAACGGAAGTATAGATGTTCGTTCAGACAACGGCACAAAGCTGGTCATACAGGTCCCCAATGTCCTGGAGCAGCCGGTAAAGGAGGCAGAGAAATGATCACGATTGTAATCGCCGAAGACCAGCGAATGCTGCTCGGGGCTCTGGCTTCCCTGCTGGATTTGGAAGAGGATATGAAGGTCGTCGGCCAAGCGGGAAACGGTGAGGAAGCCGTAAGGCTGGTACATCAACACCGTCCGGATATTTGTATCATGGATATCGAGATGCCGCTTAAAAGTGGGCTGGAGGCGGCGGAGGAATTGAAGGGCTTCGGCTGCAAGGTGCTGATTCTAACGACCTTTGCACGGCCAGGTTATTTTGAACGGGCATTGAAGGCAGGCGCACATGGATATCTGCTGAAGGACAGCCCCAGTGAGGAATTGGCATTCTCCATCCGAAGCATTATGGCCGGACGAAGAATATATGCTCCCGAGCTGGTAGACGGAACATTCGGTGAAGAGAATCCGCTGACCGACAGGGAGAAGGAAGTGTTGATGCTGATTGCTGAAGGCAAGACGACCAAAGAGATTGCCGGTGAGCTATTTCTGACGGCAGGCACGGTCCGCAATTATATTTCGGTTATCCTCGACAAGCTCAATGTCAGCAACCGGATCGAGGCCATTACCCGCTTTAAGGATAAGGGCTGGTTTAAATAAAAGATGCCGTCTCGAACGTAAGACGGCATCTTTCTATATGTGTTTTACAAGTTTAACAGATTTCCAGCTCATTGATACGGACATAACCAAGCTGATGGGAAGGGCCTTTGCGGGCGACCACCCGCACCTTGGAGGTCTGTACGCCTGCAAATGAATGTGTCCTGTACGTTTCCGTATTGGCGGTTACCTTCACGAGGCTGATCCAGGCCGATCCGTTCCAATACTCGAGATCATAATCGGCCAGCGGATATTCGGCAGAGGTATACAGATCAATCCGGTTAATGCTGGCTGCCTTGAGCATCTCCACCGTTACATATTGAGGCAGGGGCGTCCTGTTATCATTGGCCCAGCTATAAGCACCGCCGACCGTTGTGTTGCGGTCTCCATCATTGATCCTGGTTACCGAATATCCGGGATAGGTGGAATCGGCGGTAATCGTTGCCCCTAATGCCAGATTGGTTGAACTGCCGGATGACGGCTCTTTTCTCAGGTTCACCAGGTTCCCTCACCTTCGATTCCCGCAAACACTTTGACACCCACAAGACTGATACCGAGCACCTCTAACCCCACTTCCGCCTGTGCGCCTGCTCTGGCGGTTAATGTGCCTTCAATCTGGTGTGTAACGTTTAAATGCCTGTCCACACTGCTGTAAGGCTTAATGGTGCCAAGCCGAGGGATGTATAAGAAGTTTTTTCCTTTCACTCCTGCTTCAAGGGAATAACCCTGGTCGACAACAAATTCAAAGCTGACGTTTCCGTCAATGCCGATGACAAGGAAGATGCCAACCGTCGCCATTCCCACTTTTCCGGCATCCAGCTCCAATCCGTAAAGCGGCACTTTAATTTCCTTTTCAAACTGTGCCTTGCCTTTAACGTACACATTGGCGCTTTCACCTGCAGTGAATTTCAGATCAAATTTATTATGTTTGTAAGTTCCCCTGAGCTTTGGAGCTTTGAGGGTCAGCGTCCCGCCTGCTTCCACGAGAGTTTCCTTGCCGCCGCTCTTTTGGTTGATCAGCTCTTTTTTGAAATTGCAGACGAAGTCAGAGCCGGATTTGCTGCAGGATATGAAATCATCGGCACCGAATGTAACCATGTCCGTGTACACAGATGAGGGGACATCCGAATAGACTGCTGATGGAACGTCACTATAGACGGAGGATGAGACATCTGAGAAGGAGACAATGGAGCCGCCGGATGGATAGACCAGGTTGCTCTGATCAAACGTGACGGTTTGTTCAGGAATGCTGTAATATTCAAATAATTCTTCAAATTGGGGGATGGCGTACTCGACAACATAACCGGATGAAGTAAGGATGGCAGCCACCTTGGTAATTTTAATGGATTGGTCGGTCGCTTCATCCAGGTAAATTTGATTGGTTACAAGTGTGGACGAGAGTTGTGCATATTCAGCCGCAGTAATCGAGAAGCTGCCGGTTGCAGGGATTTCAGTAAACATGTCTCCTGTAATGCCTATTTTCTGCCTGATCAGGCTTGGCATAGGAATGTTGCTTTTTAGCTCATATTGCACATTGGCGAATTCGCCTACGTTTGTAATCGGATTGCTGATATCAAGACCATCGGCAGACACCGTGAACTCCATGCGGAAATAGGCCTCTTTAACTGCAGGATTATTGTAGGTATCTCCGATCCATATCCAGCGGGCAGATGTATTGTCCGGCATTCCTGCGACCTGCTTATTCCATGGAGACATGCCGTACATTCCGAAATCGGTGGCGTGCTGCCAGGCGGAATCGTTAAAATTGGTTTGCTCCCATCCGGTGGTATGGGTGGCCGTCGTTTTCCAGTTAAAATCGGAAACGATGCTTTCTTGCTGGTATACAAGATCAGCGAGCAGTCCCGCCTGCATTCCAAGATCGGTCGCCTTGACGGCGATCACATTTTTGCCCTGCTGCAGATTCAAATTAAAAGTGTTGGCCTGCGTCCACTGATTTCCTGAGCCTACCACGGCGCCATTGTGATAAAGGGTAAATTCATAACCGCGCATGGACACACGCGACTTTAGTCGTGTGAGGAATTGCGCTCGGCATAAGGGCTACCATGGGTAGCCCTTATGCCGAAAGGTCCATGCTTCCTCCTTTCGTCATGAGAATTTAACCTTGGCTCACTAGAGCATGTGCTATACTTTAAATGCAGTGAAAAGAGGTGAATCAGATATCCACCATTACAGCAAAAATCCAAGCGTGCACTCCATGACTTGTATTATCGAGAGCTGCGAAGTCGTTTTGGTTTGAAAAGCCAACTGGCACGATTGGAACCTGGTCCAATTCAAACGTCCTGAATATGATCTGGTATGGCATCGAGATTACTCTTTGAACGTTGACAAGTTTAGCGTAAATACACTGGACGGACGAGTGAAGCTTCGTTACAAAAAACGAGGCATGCAGCACTTCTTTGATGGCACATGGAAGTGGGGTACGGCCAAGCTCGTGTACAAACATAAGAAGTGGTTTTTGCATATTTCCATGACCAAAGAGTTCTCTGAATTGGATCTTACAAAGGTCAATCACATGGTAGGAATTGACCTGGGAATCAACTTTCTCGCCACCACCTACGACACTCAAAACCAGACGACGTTTTATCCTGGACGAACAGTGAAACACAAACGAGGCCAGTATAAAGTCTTACGCAAACAACTTCAGATGAGACAAACCCCCTCTGCTCGAAAACGACTCAAGGAAATCGGTTCAAGAGAAAACCGTTATGTTACGGA
>NZ_JBHHMI010000019.1:0-88992 GCF_042136365.1 Paenibacillus enshidis
ATAAAGGTTATCCCTGTATCAGCTGATTTAAACTCTTGGCAGTAAACCAATTACACTAAAGTTGAAACACTCCCCAAAAATCCGGTAGAGGTACTCTCTCGCCGGATTTTTATTGTTTTTATAATTTCAACAAATATAAGCTTCGAAGTAAAAGTTTCCTGATATCACAAGAAAAACTTACGCTAATTGCGATCTGTCTTCTTTGAGGTTACGTCGATAGACGTTTTTATTTCTTTATGACAGGAATCCATACTTCCGTCCGATAGTCTTCCGCCGCCGGGTCGCCGGGCGGATATACCTCAAGCTCCGGTGCATTGGCATGCTCATAGCCTGTAGCAGGGAACCACTCCTGGAAGATTCTTTTCCAGATATCCTCCATGGCATCAGGCATAGCGCCGACCACAGGGAATACGGCCCAGGTAGAGGCAGGCACCTCATACGTAATAAAGCTGCTGGACACGGGTGCTGCCTTATCGCTTTCCACAGCGATAATATAAGTGAACTGGTCCTGATCATGCTGAAACTCTGTGCAAATCCCCAGCATATCACCGCCTGACCCTAGCTCCAGCAATGCATCCGAAGTTCCATCTGTATTGCTCTGTCCCCAGAAGGCGGGAATCGTCTTAAAGTTCTCTCCGTCCTTTGTTGACACCTGTATCGACTTGCCCACAACGGTAAAGCCTGCTTTCTCCACAATGCGGTAATCCATGTCTTGATCTCCTCTCAAGGATAAATGGAAGGAAATGCGCGGAAAGGCCTTTAGCTTCACGCCGGGATCACGCGCTTGCGAAGGTGTAATCCCATGAATTTTTCGGAATGCCTTGGCGAAGGACTCGGGTGAATCATAGCCGTATTTGAGCGCCGTATCCAGCACCTTCGTGGAGGAGATCGCCAGCTCCTGTGCGGCCAGTGTCAGCCTGCGCTTACGGATATATTCCGCAACCGTCATCCCGGTAAGCATATGGAACATCCGCTGAAAATGAAACGTAGAGGAGCAAGCGATCTTGGCAATATCGCTGGACGATATTGGTTCCTCCATATGGTCCTCGATGTAATCCAGAGCATCCTTCATGCGTGTCAACCATTCCAACCTCTTCACCTTCCTTGCCTTGATCATATCATCGGCAGACCGGAGCCTTCCTGTTCTTACGTGCTGTCGTTGGACAGATTTTGCTGGAACTAACATATCACAAAAAAGAAAAAGGGGCACTCTTCTTAGGAGATCAATCCCTTAGCTCGCTTGAGTTGTGCTCCAAGAACACCGCTTCGCACGTTAACTCCCCATACAACAGCTCTGCCAGCCATAGCCTGACGTAGTGGCGGCTTTACATAGCCGAGCTGGCCAAGCTTGAGATGGTCCCGCGTGCTTACGTAAAAATCCCTGCCGGTTCCTCTTGTTTATACACTGAAATTTTGGGAAAATAAGAATTAGGCTTTGAAACGCTGCAGGCCTGCAAAATCCGACAAAATGTTTCACGTGGAAACATTTTTCACGATATAGATTGAAATGAGGGTAAAGAATGAATAAACCATCCATTTATGGATTGACGATAGAGCAGCTGACAGCATGGCTGGGGGAAAGAGGCCACAAGAAACACCGCGCTTCCCAGGTGTGGGAATACCTGTACCGTCAGCGGGTAGCGGCATTTGCCGATATGACGGAGCTTCATCCTTCCTGTGTCCAGCTGCTTGAAGAGCACTTCGTCATCCGGACACTTGAAGAGCATGTCAGACAGGAATCGGCGGACGGAACCATCAAGTTCCTGCTCCGCCTGGCGGACGGGAACCTCATTGAAACGGTACTGATGCGCCAGAAATACGGCCTGTCGGTTTGTGTCACGACTCAGGTCGGCTGCAATATCGGCTGCAGCTTCTGCGCGAGCGGCCTGATCAAGAAGAGCCGGGATCTGACGAGCGGTGAGATTGTTGAACAGATTATGAAGGTTCAGTTTCATCTGGACGGAAAACAGCAGGGGGAGAAGGTGACTCATGTTGTGGTGATGGGCATCGGGGAGCCGTTTGACAACTACGACAATCTGCTCGATTTTGTTAACATCATCAAGCATCATAAGGGTCTTGCCATCGGCGTGCGCCGCATTACGGTATCGACGAGCGGGCTGCCGGACAAGATCAAGGATTTTGCCGACAGCGGCTTGCCGGTGAATCTGGCGATTTCGCTTCACGCGGCCAATAATGATCTTCGCACCCGGATTATGAAGATTAATCGGGCGTATCCGATAGAACAGCTCATGGAGGCGGTCGAATACTATCTGAAAAAGACCAAGCGGAGAATCATGTTTGAATATATCCTGCTGCGGGATGTCAACGACCAGCAGGAGCACGCGCTGGAGCTTGCGGCGCTGCTGCAGGACAAACAGCGGCTCGCCAGCGTGAACCTGATTCCGTATAACCCGGTGGATGAACACAGCCAATACCAGCGCAGCGAGCAGGAGTCAATTCTCGTCTTCTATGATACGCTGAAGAAGCAGGGCATTAACTGTACTGTGCGTATGGAGCATGGGACGGATATTGATGCAGCCTGCGGCCAACTGCGCAGCAAACAGATCCGCAAAAATACGGCCTAATGGGCAAGAGCCATAAGGAAGCAGCATGAACTGTCCTTATGGCTCTTTTTCTTGTGCGGGGATCAACGCCTTCTGGGGAACTATTTTTGGAAATAATTAGGATGATAGTACTAATGCTTCGGGAGGTTGTGGGCTGAATGGACTCTTTTTTTCGTGTAGTCAATAGGTAGGATTGAAGAAATCGCAGAAATGATTATAATTGAAAAATATACCAATGTGATGAGTCTATTTCCATTTCATCATCTACATTTGGAAGCGTATACAAAAGAGAGGTGCACATCTCTTTTATGGCGGCAGCATGAGAAATGGTGCGGGTCTTATCATAAATCCCAAGGTATAGAAAGGATGCTGTAACTATGAAAAAAGGTTTGACAGCTCTTTTGTTATCCGCATTATTGATCACTTCGTTCGGTGCCGTAAGCGGCAAGGTGCAGGCCGCGCCCGAGGTGGTTTCGCAAACGATTCTCGTGAAGGCCGGAGAAACCTATGATGGAAAAGGACAAACCTTTGTGGCTAATCCCGATACACTTGGGGATGGCAGCCAGGATGAAGGCCAGAAGCCAATTTTTCGCCTGGAGAACGGAGCCACGCTTAAAAATGTAATTATCGGCGCTCCAGGGGCAGATGGTGTACACTGCTATGGAAACGCTACCATTACAAACGTGACCTGGCAGGATGTAGGCGAAGACGCGCTGACGCTTAAAGCCAAAGGGACAGTTAATATTACTGGAGGAGGGGCTTATAAAGCCTACGACAAAGTGTTCCAGGCAAATGCGGAAGGAACCATCAATATCAAAAACTTCAAGGCAAATGATATCGGCAAGCTGGCCCGTCAGAACGGAGGTTCGTCCTATCAGGTGAACTTTACGTTGGACAACTCCGACATTTCCAATGTCAAGGATTCCATCTTCAGAACAGACAGCAGTAAAAGCACGGCGAAAATAACCAACACGAGATATTCAGATGTGCCGACGCTGTTCAAAGGTTTTGCATCCGGCAAAACAAGCCAGTCCAGCAATACAGAGTATTAAGCCTGCCTAAAGTTATGCAGCAGGACGTGTACTCAGTAGGGCTTCAATCCATAATTAAAGCCTGTCCCTCTTGTGGGGCAGGCTTTTTTCGCCTAAGGTGAATACCAGCGGATATGTTGCAGGAATATTTTGAAAGCAGGTGCTGTTTATGAAAAGGCTGGCTTGTTTGCATGCTCACTACTCCAATGTTGAATTTATAGAACAGGCTCTTGCTGCCTTTGCACTGGAGCTGGTGCATTATACGGACCCCGGACTCATTCGTTACATGTCGTCCGAACAACCTTTCAGCCGCGCCAAGGCTCTGGAACGGGCAACGAGACAACTGGAATGGATGATCGATTGCGGGGCAGATGCCGTGCTGGTAACATGCACCCAGTACGCCGTACTGCTGGAAGAAAGCAGCCAAAAGTGGCCTGTTCCGGTGATCATGATCGATGAGCCTTTTCTGGATGCTCTGTGCAGCCGGGAACAGCCGCAAATTCTGCTGTTTACGAATCCCGGGACGGTGGAAGGCACGATGAAAAGACTGTATGATTTTGCAAAGGCGGCGGGTAAAACACCACAAGTGGAAGTACAGGTGATCGAAGGAAGCTTCGGGCTTATTATGGCAGGGAAGAAGGAAGCGTATCTGAAGAGAGTGTCCGGTTATATGAAGGATCTGATTCAATCCGAAGAGCAGCGTATGATCTTTGCGGCCCAGCTATCCATGACGGAAGCGGCTGAGGCGGTTGGGCGGGAGTGCCACCGTGAAATCGGTAACCCGCTGAAGGCGCTTGTGCCCTGCCTGACAGCTGCTTTGGGGCTGGAACGCCGGTAAAGCCGCGCGAGACAAGAAAACCACCGGGGATAGGCTGTGCCTCAATCCGGTGGTTTTTCTGACACATAACTGTTAAAAAACTCGTCGTGGTTGCCCGCCGGTTTTTGTCAGTGATAGCTGCGAAGCTGCCTGTTGCGAACTCCTCCAGCATCGAGGCTTGGTTTCCAAGACCTGCGGGCTACCTGTATTCGCGTGGAGTTCTACGGGCAACGCCGGTGCGGATAGCGGCCTGTACGACCTTGTCGCGGATGGCTTTGACCACGTGCTGGTTGAAGACGCTCGGAATAATATAAAGCGGGTTCAATTCCTCTTCCGAAATGGCGGATGCGATAGCTTCCGCGGCCGCGAGCTTCATCTCTTCGTTGATTTCCGAGGCCCGGCAGTCCAGCGCTCCCCGGAAGATCCCTGGAAAGCAGAGTACATTATTGATCTGGTTCGGATAATCGGAACGCCCGGTGGCGATGACGGCGGCGATATCCTCGATCTCCTCCGGCCGGACTTCCGGCACCGGGTTGGCCATGGCGAATACAATCGGCTGGTCCGCCATATGTCCGACATCTTCACGGCTAAGGATGCCGCCCGCCGACACCCCGATGAACACATCGGCTCCGTGGATGACCTCCTGTAGCGTCCCCTGCACACGGTCCGGATTCGTATGCTCCGCATACCATTGCAGCATACGGTTGTCGTACTGGATGCCGGAGGCAATAGCTCCCATCCGGTCGACGCCGATGATATTTTTGACTCCTGCCGACAGAAGGATTCTGCTGCACGCAATGCCGGCGGCGCCAATGCCGCAGACCACCACTTTGATGCTGTCGATGGATTTGCCAACGATTTTCAGGGCATTGATCAGGGCGGCATAGAGAACTACAGCGGTGCCGTGCTGATCGTCATGGAAGACAGGGATATCCAGCTCCCGGCGCAGCCGTTCTTCAATCTCAAAGCAGCGCGGAGAGGAAATGTCCTCCAGATTAATGCCGCCGAAGGCGGGAGCAATGGCTTTAACCGCAGCGATAATCTCCTCGGTATCCTGCGTATTCAGGCAGATAGGGAAGGAATCGACCCCAGCAAACTGCTTGAACAGCATGGACTTGCCTTCCATCACGGGCATGGCGGCATATGGGCCGATATTGCCGAGCCCCAGCACCGCGCTGCCGTCGGACACGACGGCGACCGTGTTTCTTTTGACCGTCAGTGAATAGGCTTTGTCCGGCTCCTCATGGATCGCCATGCAGACGCGTGCCACATCCGGAGTGTATACCCGTGACAGATCGTCCCGGTTCTGGATCGGGGTTTTGGGCTGGGTCTCGATTTTACCGCCGAGATGCAGCAGGAAAGTACGGTCCGAAATGTTAACCAGACGCACACCTTCCATATTTTTAACCGCTTCCGTAATGATACTGATATCCACACTGTCTGTTACGGTAATGGTGATGTCGCGTACAGTCATATCCCGGCTCGTCGAAATCACATCAATGGCCACAATATCTCCGCCGGCAGCGAAGATAACAGAGGCCACCTGGCCGAAATTAATCGTGTCCGTTTGAATCTCGAGTCTGAGTATGACGCTTTTTCCCCCAAGTCTGGTATTGCCCATGGCAGTCCCCTCCGGTTCACGTGATTTGAATTGGCATATCGCTTCTATGTCCTTCTTCGTTAGCAACCACCGTTTTCCCTCTCTTTTGATTAAAATAGGCATCCGCATGGCTGCCGAGCAGGGCGGCGATGGCTTCTCATCCTCCATCATAATAAGAAAGATATTTAACGGTTCTCGGGTCGACACCCGATTTGAATGCTGGTAAAATGCTGATTAAATGATCCATGGAGCCCCTTGAGCAATAGTTTAGTATTCATTTTTTGTAAACGCTTACTCCATTTCGTATGCTTATACTACCACTCCTCATGATCGCTGGATAGCATATGAACATAAGTTAAAAAAAGACCTTATTGTGCATTTTGTTCATAAAGTTCAGAACATCCCGATTTCTGATCGAAAGGGGGAGGCCCGTGATTCGGGTATTAATCATCGAAGGCGATTTGCGGATTGCCGGGATTAACCGCCGTTTTGTCGAGAAGACAGGAGGCTTTGAAGTTGTCGGCATTGCGACAGATGAACAACAAGCTTATGAGCATCTGGAAATACTGGAGCCAGACCTGGTTTTGCTGGATTTGCATTTTCCCCGGATGGATGGGCTTGATTTGTTCCGGTATATTCAGACGCACTATCCGTTGACAGATGTCATCATCATCACAGCGGTGCGGGATTTCGACACGGTCAGAGAAGCGATCCGGCGCGGCGTTTATGATTTTATGATTAAGCCGGTTGTGTTTGAGCGTTTCCAGGAAAAGCTGAAGGCCTATGAGGCCTACCATCGCCAGCTGCAGACCATGAGCGGACCGGGCCAGGAGATTGACCAGGAGGGAATCGATCGGCTGCTGTGGGGTTTGAGGGACAGGAACAGGGACAAGGAGCCTTACTTTCCCAAAGGCATCGACAAGCTGACACGGGAGAAGATTGAGGCGTTTATCCGGGAATGCCCGGAGGTGATCACTGCCGAGGAACTGGGCAGAAAAGCAGGCTTCAGCCGGACGACGGCCCGCCGCTATCTGGAGTATTTTGTGTCCAAAGGTGAGATGACCTCAGATATATCCTATGGTACGGTTGGAAGGCCGGAAAGAGTTTATAAAAGAAAAACACCTCCCGGCATCGAAAAGGACGTCCCGGGTCAATAGACCTTATGGGACGTCCTTGGCCCTCCCGTAATGTTCTATTCACTGGCCAGCCGCTCCAGCAGAGCATCGCCTTTGCGGCTAATGCGCACATAGGCATAGCGGGCGTTCCGCTCGACCTCAAGGCCGGTGCCTTCAGGAATAAAATAATTTTCAATCCCGTAGTAGATGGAGCCGTATCCGTTAAGCCGACCGTTAATCACAATCTCACCGGAAGTCAGCGGTTCCCCGTCATTATAGAAACGGCTGAATCGGTGAACGCCATCACGGTCAGGTGCCAGCACCACTCTGACCTTGCTGCGGCTGCCGGAATTGTCCTTCAGTTCTGCGGTTTCCGGCGGAGTTGAAATCGCGTAATTCAGCACAACGTAGTCTCCCTGCAGCAGAGAGCGGGGATCGACCGGAGCAAGCTCCAGCTTTACGGACGAGCCGTCCCGCAGCAATATTTCGCTGCCCGCGGCTTGCAGGCCGATGAAGCAGAACTGGAATACAATGACCAGAGCGATCAGCAGGGGAGCGGATCGGATGAAGGTGACGCTGGACTCCGGCTCCTGCAGCCGCTCGCGGCCGGCTATGAGGAAAGTGATCGTCAGAATTACAAGCCCGATCAGCGCCAGGGCCACCGATTTGTGAAGCAGCGTCCACAGCAGATCGTAATATTGAAAGGCAATAAAGGTGAACCAATATACGAGGCTGATCACGGCCTTCCATGTCTGCTGTGTACGAATAAAGTAAAAGACACACCAGGTGACCACAACAAAATACAGGATGCTGGCCAGAGCGTGCACGTAAACGGTCATATCCTCGAAAAGCGTTATCCACAGCAGGAAGAGCAGGGTATAGAAGAGAGCGTATTCCCTGATCATCCGGCAATGCTTCCGGATTCGCGGGGCGGCGGCATACAGGAGTCCGTTCAGCACGGCGAGAATCAACAGAGTAACCCACAACTGCTGTCCCGGCGTGTTTGGAAGCCGCGCCAACAGCAGGCCGAGACCCAGGTTAAGTAGGGCATGGGACCAGAATATCTGCACACGTCCTTCCGTCCGCATCCAGCCGGCGGCAAACACCAGACACAGCAGGGCTGTCAATCCCCACCGGTCCATTAACAGGATGGAAATGATCCCTGCCACATAACCAATGAACAGCAGTGTATAGCGGATCACCGGATGAATCCGGGAAATCGCAATCATCGGAAGAGTGAATACCAATGACAAGCCGTACAATGTCATTTCCGGAGCGGTCTCGCCCGCTGCCAGTAACACAAGCCCGGTCAGCGAGATACTTCCGATCAGGACACCTGTGATTTGAATCAATCTGCTCACGGCTTTGCTCACCATCTCGCCGCCCGGCCCGGCCTTTTCTTCATCGGAAGACTCCGAGCCGCTCTCTACGGGCTTATATGCTGTCCGATTACCCAACTGTTTCAAATAACGAAAGAATAGGACATTAGCCGTCAGGAGCAGTGCCACAAAGACCAGACCCCATACATAAAAGAGAATCGAAAAATAGCTGAAGGCAAGATCGATGAACTTGGCTACAACGAAAGTGGAGGCAGCAAGCGCATTGAGCGTCAGAAAGGTTTTATTCAGCATGACCCGGATAAAGATATAAAATCCGGCTAAAATCGCAGCCGCCCAAATGAGATTCACCAGTGTATCCTCCAGGCCGTGTCCAAATACGCATGTGAGCACGAGCAGCGAAAGATGAAATACGATAAAGCTTATGTATTTTAACGGTTGGGATATTAGCCGTCCGGTGTACGTCAGCAAGAGCACTGCCAGATTGATGGCTGCAAACAGCAGTCCAATGCACATCACAGCCCGATCACTGTATGAGTAGGACAAGGCTGCAGGAAAAAAATAAAACCATAAAGCCAGATGCAGCAGCGTATAGGCGATCACATAGAACGGACTGTACCGTGTAATCCAGGCGAATAACACGGCAGGGACGGACCAGACGAGATACAGCCAAAAGCTGTCGACATGCCAGTTATACAGCTGCCCGAGCAGTGCAACCGAAGCGCCAAAGCCGATGCAGCCTGCCAGCAGAAACGCATTGGAGAGAAAGGCATGCTGTACGAATGGCCTCCGGACACGCGCCAGGGCGGCGGACATGCCGTAAAAGAGCACAAGCAACCCTGCGGAAAGCAGAATTTTGGCGATCCGGTCCAAACCGCCCCAGTTGGCGGCAAAGAAATAGATGATGGCAGCCAGAATTAGCGAGATACCGAGCAGAAATCCCGTTCTGATCATGTTCAACCGAAGCATAAGGGCCTCAAACCTTTCCTGTTTTTTAGCTTATGATTAAAGTGGCCAGTACCACCCAGCTTTGAAAATTTGCCTCAATTGTATCATAATATGTTTGCATCCGTAGATGAAAGCAGTCCAGAGTATTAACGATCCTTGGCGTAGAAAGCTAGCAATTGCAAGTGTTATTACACAAGTCTTTGAGGATAATGATAAACAGCCTCCTGTAGTGGTAGGTGGATGGGTTGTTGCTACGTATAGTTTTGGTCAGTACGTGACTGAAGACATTGATATGATCAGCCCGTATAACGAGTTTCCTTATCAAGTGTTGAAGGCTCTTGGATATAAAAGGTACGGTAAGGATAGCTTTAATAAAGAGTTGAATTCATATGTAGAATTTCCATCTGGAGATTTGTCTGGTGAAAAGGTATCAAGGAGTGTATGAGAAAATGGTAGAGGAAACAAGTGTTTCCGATGCAAAACGAATGGATTTGTTTTAACCTTGATTGATCCAGCGAGAAAAAAAGTTAATCTTCCCCAATTACCCCCTTCCATCTATTGGATGTGAGGGGGTTAAATATTTCCGGTGTTGACTCTCACGTTCCGTGAGCCCTTATAGTGGTTTGTGAAAGGAGGTGGCGAAATGCTGACAAGAGTAAAAGAGACGGCAGAGCTGGCCGGTATCAGTGTGCGCACGCTTCATCATTACGACGAGATCGGCCTGCTTGTTCCCGATACCATTACGGAATCTGGCCACCGTCTGTACTCGGAGATAAATCTGGAGCGGCTGCAGCAAATTCTGTTTTTCAAAGAGCTCGGATTTTCGCTGGAACGAATCAAGCGGATTCTGGATAGCCCGGATTTTAATCGGGAAGAGGCATTGGAGCTGCAGCGCAGGATGCTGCTTGAGAAGCGGAGCCGCCTGGATAAAATGATTGCCATGATTGAGAAAACCATTCAGTACGCGAAAGGGGAAATTGTGATGAGTAACCGGGAAAAATTCGAAGGATTTGACTTTAGCAGCAATCCGTATGAACAGGAAGCGCGTGAACGGTGGGGAGATGATGCGGTGAATAAAGCAAACGAGGCTGTTGCAGAAATGGACAGTGAGAAACAGAATGCTGCAGCCGAAGAGATGAACGCCATTTACCGCAAGCTTGCCCAGCTTAGAGGTGGGACTCCTGATACTGTCGAGGCGCAGAAGGCCATCGGGGAGTGGTATAGCTTCATCACCCGTTTCGGGAACTATACGCCTGAAGCCTTTAAAGGGTTGGGCGAAATGTATGTGGAGGATGACCGCTTCCGGCACAATATTGATCGCTTTGGAGAAGGGCTTGCCGTGTTCATGCGTGAGGCGATGGCTAGCTATGCGGATCATCTTGATCAGAAATAATGAAATGAGACAACAATCTGGACCCTCCCAAGTCATCGAGAATGGCTAGGGACTGTCCCCGATTTTTAATGGAAATTAAGCCGGTCAGTATGATCACTGGCCTGAACACTTTGCGGGAAATCTGGAAACAACGGCATGATGAGAAAAACCACCGGGAATAGGTTAGCAGCCATCCGGTGGTTTTTCGTCAGTAGTTATGAAAATCTCGCCGTGGTTGCCCACCGGCCTTTGTCTGGAATAGCCGTGATGTACCACCATCGCGGCTATTCTTATTGTATCCAGCACATGTCGTTCTGATGACATTATAACACCATACAGAGCCCCTACAATTGCAGACGTAGAAGTTTCAGGGCAATCGTTTTACGCAATCAGCCAGAAAGAGAAAGTTGAAGAACTTAGGGCGTGTCTGAAAACTAACCTCAATGGAGCTATTTCAGCAAAATCATAGCAGAAGCTAAATAGGCAAAGCTCAAAAAGTGACGAGCAAGTTTATCATATCGAGTGGCGATCCCCGGAATGGTTTGAGTTTATTGAAAAAACATTCCACGACGTGACGTTCCTTATATCGATTGAAATCACATTCCCATGGATCTGCGGCATTGGACTTGGGAGGAATGCAAAAACGTCGCTTCCTGGGATGTAATGTGATCTCGAATCGCTTGGGTTCCGTAGGCTTTATAGGCTAAAACAACGCTTCCAGACAGCGTTACACCCGAAAGAACATCAACGGCCACCGAACAGTCATTTCGATTTCCCGCGGTTAAAACCAAGTGAATCGGATTCCCCAGAGCATCCACTACGGCGTGGATTTTGGTGTTGCGCCCGCCCCGAGAAAGTCCGATTTCTTGGCCGGTTTCGGCATGTTCGGTCCTTTTTTTGCCCCTGCCGCATGCTGGTGAACTTTGCAGGAAGTGCTGTCCATCGAAATTTCCTGTAAGTCAGCATCGCTGGACAGCGACTCAAACACCTTTTGAAAAACGTCGTCTTTACTCCACAAACGAAAGCGGGAATATACCGTTTTCCAAGGACCAAAACGTGGAGGTAGATCACGCCAAGGTGCACCTGTTTTCACTTTCCACAACATTCCATTCAGCATGATTCGATTCGGTTTAGAAGGTCTGCCTTCCCCGTGTTTTCGGGTGGCAATAAATCTTTGATACGCTTCCAGTCTTGATCATTGATTTCATGGCGTCTTAGCATAATTTCACACGTTCCTTCATGATTTCATCTTGGTAAAATTATGCTACAGCTTCACTTTTGAATCAACAGCTAGTTTTCAGACATGCCCTAGGTAGATAATTGTGTCCCAGCCTCAAATTTTGAGTTTGGGGCGTATAATGCCTTTCATTGTGTTTTTCTTTACCAAATTAAGTGTAGTATGACGCAAGACTATTGAGGCTTTCTGTCCTATGCCTAGTTGCGAGCACGACTTTTATCTTCCAGCATGACCATAACCAGACTCAACAGAGCTTGTTTTCAATGCCTCAGTGACTGCGACGTGCAGCTAAGAGCTGCAGAGATGTTGCCCCTCGACATTAGTGCTTCACTGTTTTGAGGTAATATAATACATTGTTTAACATAATAAAACTATTATATTTAAAAAAAGTATACAAAATGGTTATTTTTGTATAAAATGAACGAAAGGTATGGTTATTATCCCCATATCTGAATAATTAACAAAGGAGAGTGACGTATATAGAGAAATAGCATTTTTCTGTATTCTTTTTCTTTATGTATAATTCTTTAATATCAAAAAAAGAAAACATTTGGTATGGAGGAAACTAATTGTTGACTTTAAAGAAACATGAGTTGAACGGGCATGATGTGTTCGAATTTATGCAAGGACAACTTAATAGTTCCCATTGGTTAGATAGTTCAATTTATGTAACAGAAGAAGTACTGGCTGAGACAGAGTTAGGAGAAGTATTAGCTAACTCTCTTGTGAATTTTAACTACTATGGTCCTACAGAAGTAAAAAGAGTTGAATGGGAGAGTATTAAACAAATTGTACTCTCATCCAAATCCGCGACAACAAGACAACTATTGATAGAGATTGATGAATGGGCAAATGACTGTTTCAAAAATAACCCTTGTTTCACGATTTGCGGAATTTAATCTAAAATTAGGGAGCGTTCTATAATGAACAAAAAAATTCTTAGTTCTCTTTTAACGCTTATAATGCTATTTTCCATCAGCGCAACTGTGTTTGCAGAGGATCATACTCCTAATACTACCGATCCCTACGCACCAACGGTTACATTTGACCAAGACCAAAACCAAAGCAACATCCAACAGGCCCCGAATGGAATACCTATTACAGTATCTCCCTCTTATACCAACTTGGCTGTTTGGGTTGGGAATATTGGTGTAGATCCTCTGGATAATGTAACAGTGAGCGGGACTGCAACTGACTATGGTACATTAGCGGCGAAATCAGGAAGTGTTCCACCAGCGGTTGGAAAAACATTTGTATGGAATGTACCGATGACCCGAACTCAAATGGTATATAATGTTAATATAAGAGTTGTTGATGGTAGCGGTACAAGAAACTTGACTGGAAATGCCAGATTGGAATATTCCGAGGCTCAACTGGCCACGCTTGGTTGGCATAAAGGTACGTTTAGCACTCGTGGAGCGTCTCTCGAATATCACTTCAGAAAACATAAATCCGAAGTAAGTGTAACAAATCTATATAACTATTTATTAGCTGCTGGCACTTGCAGAGATGATGTTATAAACAATCCTTCAAAATATACAAAAACTGTGAGCTCTGGTTCGGTCCCTGCACATAAATACAAAAACAAAACAGATCAAAGATTTATAATAATGACTGATTCCGGGAATGAAATTTTGAGTTTTGGAAGATAGTTTTAATGACCACTGTTGTATATTTTTTATGTTGGATCAAGAGGGGAACTATTCGGTTCAACTACTTTTTCTGCTCTAAAATCAAAGGCTCATCGCGTTCCTTAGAGGAAACGATGAGCTTTATTTAATTCACCTGCCGAAATGAGGACAGGATGCGACGGAACGCTCTGTTTGCATTTCAGACGAAAGCAGCATCAGAGCGCCGCCTTCACCTGCTTGATATAAAAGAACCGCACAATGACAAAATAAACAACCTGAATCAGGAAAAACACGCCCAGCACGGCGGCCGACTCGCGGAACAGCGAATAGGCGAACATATTCGACATGGCCGTGAGCGCAACGGCACCGTGAATCAATGCGACGACAATCGGCGCAAAGAAGAGCAGCGAAATCTGCCGGGTGAGCACACGGGTCAGCTCTTTTTCACTCAGGCCCAGCTTGGAAACAGAACGGAATTTCTCTTTATCACCGTCCAAATCGCTGTACAGCCGGAAGTACAGAAAGCTGCCAGCCGAAACAAAAAACACGATGCCGACGAACAGACCGATAAACAGCATCGGAGCATATCCGCGAATGACGGCCATCATCTGATAGTCTTTGGCGAAGAACAAGTAGTTGTCAGAGGGCGGGAGCTGCTCCGCCAGTCTTTCGCCCGCTTCAATCGCACCAGGCTGTCCTGCAGCCCCAATCCAGACATGCATTTGGCGTATGTCATCAGGCTGGCCGAGCCGCGCATAAGCCTGATCTGTCAGTACAAGCGAAGCTTTGTTTTCAGGCAGTATGGTGGACAGCACCTGCCGGTCCGCCTGAATCGTGACACCGGATGCCAGCCGGTATTCGGAATTGGTCTGCGGTTCAGACATGAGTCCGCCGGAAATCCAATACCCCGCCACAGCAGCTTCTCCATCCTTCAATTGAATTTCTTCCGCCTGCAACGGACCTGCCAGCCGATTGTATTCGGATTGGCTGATGATCAGAACAGGCTGTTTATCACCTTCAACCTGATAATAGGTTAAGGCTGCTTCCATCGGGACGGCTTGCACGTTTGCCCTGGATAATTCTTCATGAATCATTTGCACCTGCTCATCTGCTTCCGTATCGGACGCTGTAGATTTTAGGCTAATCAGATAAGGGTTACTGTCCATCATAGGCTCGAGCAGAATCGTTCTGGCTCCGTACAGGGAGCCGATGGAGCAGAAGGCGACCGTCGAGATAATGGAGACCAGGAAAAACGTACGCGCATTGTCCTTCATTCGGTAAGCGAGGTCGGATAGCAGCAGCATATTGGTTTTCCGCCAGAAGATGGATTCGCGCTCCTTCAGCAGCCGGATGATATAAACGCTGAGCTGGGTAAACAGCAGATAAGTTGCGACACTTACCATAATGACCACGGGAATCAACAGTATGACGACCATGATCCCTTTAGCCATCAGGGACAACGTATAACTGACCGCCAGAAGCAGCACCACGATCAGCGAGAGCGCGACAGACGCTTTCGGTTCTCCCTTGGATATTTTGCTTCCTTTGATCAAAGTGACCAGCTTTCCGCTCCGCAGCACGGCAGAAATAAAGAATGAGATCAGAATGAACAAGATCAAAAACGAAATAATCGTGACTGCAATCGCTTTAAGCGGAAAATAAAAAGCGAGCCGGTCCCCGATGTGCAGCACATTTTCGCCCAGCAGCAGCACGGCTTTGGCGAATACAAGCCCCAGTCCGATCCCGCCCACGGTGGCTGCCGAGCCGATCATCATGTTTTCGAGAAAAACCATCCAACGGAGCTGGCCGATGGACATGCCCTGCAGCATCAGCAGCCCGAATTCCCGTTTGCGTGACTGCAGGAAGGCGCTCATCGAGTAGAGCACAAAGAAGAAGGAGAACACAAAAATAATCCACTTCGAGGTATCCAGTGCCATGGCCGCATCGCTGCGTACTTTTCCGGGTCCGAGCATGGGGTGATAGGCAAAGATGGAAAAGGTGAAAAACACCATCACCGTAAACAGGCTGCTCAGAAAATAAGCGGCATAAAGCCTTTTGTTGCGGGAGACGTTGTTAAACGCGAACTGGCGAAATGTCATTGCCGTGCCCCCCTAACAGTGACAAGGTGTCGATGATTTTCTGGAAAAAGGTTTGCCGGTTGTCGCCCCGGTTGATCTCGGTATACAATCTGCCGTCACGGATGAAAATGACCCGGTGACAGTAGCTGGCCGCTACCGCGTCATGCGTAACCAGCATCATGGTGGCCCGCTGCTCGGCGTTGATTTTCTCCAGCAGTTGCATCACGTCCTTGGCAGCCTTGGAGTCCAGATTGCCGGTCGGTTCATCTGCAAGCACGAGTTTGGGAGAGTGAATCATCGCCCTGGCAATTGCAGCCCGCTGCGCCTGCCCGCCGGATATTTCGTAGGTGCGTTTTTTCATAATGTCTGTAATGCCCAGCTTTTCGGCAATCGCCTGTGCCCGGACCTTCATTTCCTTAACCCCTTTGCCGTCCAAAGTCAGGGGCAGGACAATGTTCTCCTCGACCGTCAGGGTATGCAGGAGATTGAAGTCCTGAAAGACAAAACCCAGCTCACGACGGCGGAATCGGGCCAGCTCGTTTTTGGGAAGCTTGGTGATATTGCGGCCGTCGATCAGAATCTCGCCGGTGGTCGGTTCGTCAATGGTCGCGATCAGATTGAGCAGGGTCGTTTTACCGCTGCCGGACGGGCCCATAATGCCCACAAACTCTCCGTCCTCAATCGTAAAACTGATGTCAGTCAACGCGCGATAGGCTATTTTGCCTTCATAAATTTTAGATACCTGGTTCACATTCAGCATGTGCAGTTCTCCCTTCAAAATGCCTTCCTCATCTGTGACCAGTATAGTCCGGCGCTCGAAGCGCCATCTATCGATTTCCCTTTCACTTTGCTTACATGCATGTAAGGTTCGGGTCTGGACGGAGCTGATAGGAGGCAAAAGTAATCCGTACTGTCGTGCCTAACCCCACCTGTGATTCGAGCTCAATCCGGTGGCCAAGGCGGTTTGCCGCTTCTTTGACAAGATAAAGCCCCATTCCTGTCGATTCCCGGAATCCCCGGCCATTATCCCCCGTAAAAAACGGATCGAATACCCGCTTGATATCCGAGGCGGGAATGCCGACTCCACGGTCGCTGATTTCAATGACGGCTTCGTTTTCGCGCGAATAAGAGCAGATCGTCACTTTTTCCCCTGAGCCTGCGGAGTATTTCACGGCATTGATGACGATCTGGGAAATCATGAAGAACAGCCATTTCTCATCCGACTCGGCGGTGATGTCCGGCTCGCCCGTGATGACCTCCGGGTAGACCTGATTGCGGATGAACAGCCGTTTGTTATCATTCAGCACCTCGCTGATCATTTTGGAGAGCCGTACCGCCTTCACATGAAAATCCTGCTCGAAGGTGCGCAGCCGTGCCATGTACAGTACGGTATTGAGGCCGCCGCGTAACTGTTCAAGCTCTTCACGAATGCTGGCAAACTCCGGCTCGTCCACATTTTGCACGGTAAGCTCGATGACCGACAGCGGTGTTTTCATCTGATGAACCCACTGATCCATAAAGGTCAGATGCTGCTCCTGCTCCCGCCTGGCCTGGATCAACTGTTCCTGATAATGCCGATACTGCTCGCGTAACAGCTCCTGCAGCGCCTCGGCTACAGGGGCGGCTTCCATTTTCTCAAAAGAAGCATCCAGGGATTCAAGGGGCGCATTCAACCGCTGAAAATAGCGGCGGCGGCTGAAGTAGTGATAGGCCAGGTAACAGCCGAGCAGAAAGAAACCCAGAAAAGCCGAGTATAACGCAGGCTTCAACTGGCGGTAACCGTCCAGCCAATAGATAGAGAGCATCAAGGCGAACTGTACAATCTGCACGACAATGAGCAGGGAATGCTCGCGGAAGAACAGCCTCACAGGCCCGCCTCCCCGTTCCAGGTAACGTGCAGCTTGTAGCCTGTTCCCCGGACGGTTTCAACCGCGTCTTCAACGCCCAGCTCCTGCAGCTTTTTGCGCACCCGTGTTATGTTGACATTCAACGTATTCTCGTCCACATAGGACTGGTCATCCCACAGCTTCTCCAGCAGGGCATCCCGGCTCGATACCCGTGGATAGCGCTCCATCAGGCTTTCCATAATATCCGCTTCTTTCCTGGTGAGCGTGACCTGTGCGGTTCCCAGCTTGAGCTCCAGCCTTTCCGGCAGCAACATAAGGCCCTCTACCTGCAGCACTCTCTCCTGATGACCTGAGGCGTATTCGCCGTATGCCCGCCGGAGCTGGCTGCGGATTTTGGCCATTACCACTCCGTAGTTAAAAGGTTTGGTGATATAATCATCGCCACCGTTTTCCAAGGCCATAATCTGATCCATCTCGCCTGCGCGTGCCGAAATGAACAGCACCGGGCAGGTGGAGGTCAGGCGGATTTGGCGGCACCAATAGTATCCGTCGTAGCTAGGCAAGTTGATGTCCAGCAGCACAAGGTCGGGCTTATGTTGTTGGAACTCCTCCATCACTTGGCTGAAGTCGCATACGCGATGGACATCGTAGCCATATTTGACGATATAAGATTCCAGAAGCTCCGCGAGCTTCGGATCATCTTCCACGATCATAATTTGCTGCATAAGGCATACTCTCCCTGCATAAAATTTTTCTTAAAATTTCTCCTTGAAAACAGGTGACACAGCATGTACTATACATAGAGTATTTTACGAAATATTTCATCCAATTTCATAGAAACTCATATAATCTTGGGAATAAGGCCCAAAAGTTTCTACCGGACGACCACTGTAATTGTCTGACTATGAGTGAACTTGCATACCGTGCGCATTCCAATCGGATTGATGGCGGAGGCTTTTTGGGGTACTGGACCGAACGTTAGATCCCAAGCCCGGAAGGACAGGTTTCACTTGAGAGAAACAGCTCAAGGAACCTGTCCTTTTTTTAATTTCTGTAACAAGAGATGGAAAAAGAGATGAAAAAAACAAGGGAGTGGTACGGGGATATGAAAAAGCTTGAGGAACGCATCCGGCGCGAAGGGGAGATTTTATCTGCTACAGTGCTGAAGGTGGATTCATTTTTGAATCATCAGGTGGATACGGGGCTTGCGCTGGAGATTGGGCGGGAGTTCGGACGAATCTTCGCTGATGAACGGATTACGAAGGTGCTTACGATCGAAGCAAGCGGCATTCAGTTTGCGATGGCTGCGGGCATTGCGCTGGGTGTGCCGTTTGTCTATGCCAAGAAGAAAAAAGCCGTGACCCAGGGAGATGACGTGTATTCGGCTGAGGTGTACTCGTTTACGAAGAGGGAGACCTACCAGGTCAGCATCTCCCGCAAGTATATTGGACCGGGGGACCGTGTGCTGATTGTGGACGACTTCCTGGCTACAGGCGCGGCGCTTGTCGGGCTGGCGGATATCGTGGCAGAGTCGGGTGCGGAGCTGGCCGGGGTTGGCTGTGTGATTGAAAAAAGCTTCCAGGAAGGCCGGGGCCTTTTGGAGGAGAGAGGCATTCGTGTGCAATCTCTTGCGCGGATCGCCTCCATGTCGCCGGGACAGGTGCAGTTTATAGACGAAGAGTCTTTAGTTCATTAATCCATTTTCGAGGAGACGGTTGTATGTTAAGCAAACCTAAAGTTTTCGCCCTCGGCTTTCAGCATGTCATGGCCATGTATGCCGGTGCGATTGCCGTACCGTTCATTGTTGGAGGGGCGCTGGGATTAACGGAAACACAAATCGCTTATCTCATTGCGGCTGATTTGTTTACCTGCGGTCTTGCGACCCTGCTGCAAGTTTTGCGGATCAAATATTTCGGCAGTGGCCTGCCGGTCGTTCTGGGCTGTACATTTACCGCCGTGGGTCCGATCATCGCTATCGCTTCGACCTCCAATCTGGCAACGGCGTACGGCGCGATTATATTATCCGGTCTGTTTGTCGTGCTGTTTGCGCCGCTATATGGCAAGCTGCTCCGTTTCTTCCCGACGGTGGTAACGGGAACAGTTGTTACGATTATCGGCCTTACCCTGATTCCAGTTGCGATGAACAATGCAGCGGGCGGCCAGGGAAGCTCGGATTTTGGAGCTCCGCACAACCTGCTGCTGGCCTTGATTACGCTGGTTATCATTTTGTTGTTGAACCGTTGGGGCAAAGGCTTCATGCGTATCGTGTCCGTGTTGGTCGGACTGGCTGTAGGAACGGCAATTGGTTATTTTATGGGAATCGTTGATTTCTCAGGTGTGGGCCAGGCGTCCGTGTTCAGCATTGCTCAGCCGTTTTACTTTGGTATGCCTGAGTTCAGCATCGTCGCCGTGCTTACCATGATTATCGTGAATATTGTCAGCATGGTCGAGTCCACGGGTGTCTATCTGGCCGTTGGCAGAGCAACAGACCAGAAGGTGGAGCAGCAGCAAATTGTGAACGGGCTTCGTTCCGAGGGAGCGGCCATCGTGCTGGGCGGTATTTTTAATGCATTTCCTTATACAGCATTTTCGCAAAATGTAGGGCTTATTACGCTCACCCGCGTGAAGACGCGCAATGTGATCTTTGCGGCGGGAGCCATTATGGTGGTGCTCGGCCTGCTGCCAAAGCTGGCGGCGCTCACGACCGTCATTCCGAACGCGGTGCTCGGCGGCGCCATGATCGTGATGTTCGGCTCGGTCGCCGCCTCGGGCGTCTCTATTCTCTCTGAAGTCGATTTGCGTAAGGAAGGCAATCTCCTGATTGTGGCCTGCAGTATCGCCGTAGGTCTGGGTTCAGCAGCCGTACCACAGATGTTCGATATGCTGCCGGAATGGAGTAAAATGCTGCTGCAGAGCGGCATCGTAACCGGCTCGCTGACAGCGGTCATCCTGAATCTGATCTTCTCGGCACGCAGCAGCATTTCCAAACAGCCGGGATCGGATCTTCCGGCACCGCATGCTCCCCAGGAAACATAATAAGTCTTTTGACATCTTTTTCCTACCCGCAGGCTTCCCAGACCAAGACGGGCTATTCGTCGATCTTCGGAACAATCGGCCAGGGGCATCAGCAGTAACAACCCGGCCCCTGTCAAAGGAGCAGGGTCAAGTTTCCCTGCACTCGACCTTTTTTTGCGCAGTAAGAAATCGCTGTGGATTGGCGGTTTCTTACTGTTATTTTTATGTTTGGGGACGCACGGAGCGCCTCGCAACATGAAAAAGTTCCGGGTCCTGCTTTATACTGGGCCAAGGTCCAGCCTTCAATCCGGCCGCTGGTCCGTTTGCCCGTCCCGAAGAAGAACATATAATGGCCTCAATGATGAGTTGGGGTGATAAAAATGTACTTTTATAAAAAGAGAATGCATGAAGATCATAGTTTATATGTACTGCTGACACATACGGGAACACAATTTACGACACTGATCCGGCAGTTTACCGCTGCTCCCTATAATCATGCGTCGCTGGCGCTGGATGCCGGGTTAAACGAAATGTTCAGCTTTGGCCGCAAGCAAGTGGCCTACCCGTGGGTGGCCGGGTTTGTGCAAGAGGATGTGTACGAGGGGACCTACAGCCGTTATCCGGACACCGAGTGCATCCTGCTCCGCATCAAGGTGACCCGGGACATCATGGAGAGAGTGACTGAGACCATCGATGATTTCAGGCTTCATCAGCACAGATACAGGTACAATCTTATGGGGCTGCTGGGCGTCTTGCTCCACAGGAGCATCGAACCGGATGATGCTTACTTTTGCTCCCAGTTTGTTGCGGAAGTCTTCAAGCAGAGCGGCTGCCCTTTGTGGGAGCGGCCGTCAGGATTGGTCACGCCAAATGATTTTCTGGTCCATCCCGCATTTGACTACGTGTATCAAGGGCCGCTGTATGACTACCCACTGCTCGACCGGAGCAGGCTTGTACAACAACGGCTTGCGGAGGAAGAGTGGGGATATCCGGCGGAGATGCCGGGGGTGTCAGGGCATGGCTATTATCCGGATGTGCGTACAGAGCCCGTTTAACCGTAAAAGAGTACAGGCAGTTCCTGATATTTTCCTCTGCAGATGATATACTCTAAAAGTTGGGGTTTTATAGAGGAGCTATCGGAAGGAACTGATCCATATGAAAAACATACTGTTTATCAGTACAGGAGGAACGATTTCCTCATCCTATCAAGAGCATGGCCTTACACCTACACAGTCTGCGGAAGGCATATTGGCCGAGATTCCGGAGCTGCGGGAGATTTGTCACATTGATGCTTACAATCTGATGAGCATTGACAGCACGAATACACAGCCGGAGGATTGGGCAATAATGGCGCGGATGGTGCATAAATCTCTGGATAAGTACGACGGGATTGTGATTGCGCATGGGACGGATACGATGGCATATACGGCTTCGGCGCTCAGCTTTATGCTCGGCACACTGCACAAGCCCGTGGTGCTCACAGGTTCGCAGGTATCCATTCTGGCTGAAAACAGCGATTCCAAGAAAAATGTGATCGATGCTTTTCTGACAGCCTGTGGAGAAGTTGCGGGAGTATTCGTTGTCTTCAACGGCAAAATCATTAACGGCAGCCGCTCGTCCAAGGTCAGAACACGCAGTTATAATGCTTTTGAAAGCATCAACTATCCATATATCGGTCTGGTCGAGGACGGGAAGGTGAAGTATACAGAAGGGCTTATGCCTTCGGTACAGGTCAACCATTCGTATAACGATAGCTATTGTGCCGAAGTGTTCCTGCTGCGGCTGATACCGGGCACCAACCCCGGGATATTCGATGCCATTCAATCCTTGGGCTACAAGGGGATTGTCATTGAAGGTTTTGGACTTGGCGGTGTACCGTTCAAGGAAAGAAGCCTGATCGATAAAATTGAACAGCTTATGAAGGATGGCATCACCATCGCCGTTACGACACAGTGTCCTTACGAGGGCGGGGATCTGACCATCTATGAGGTGGGGCAAAAGGTGCTGGAAAAGGGCGTTATCCCCGGATACGATATGACTACGGAAGCGCTGGTGACCAAGATGATGTGGGCGCTGGGGCAGGCGGCTGATTCGGCGGAAGCGGCGCGGATCATGGGCACCAATTATGTAAATGAGGTTACGATTCCTGCGGATCAGCAGTGATTAGCAGCAATTTGAATATGTAATAAAAGAAACGCCGCCGGGCTTCCGGCGGCGTTCTCCCTTTATAAAGACGCTGGCGGGAACCAGACATGTCTGAGATCGACCCATCCCTGGCTGTTGAAGGTCACACCTCGTACGGAAGGCAGGTAGGCGGTCTGAACTGGTCGTTCATAAAGGATGTGCAGATGGTTTTCGCGGATCAGCAGCGTCTCCAGCTTCGCCAGCCCCTCCGCTCTGGCCTGTTCGTCCGGTTCGCTTCCTATTTTCCGCAGCAGTTTTTCGATATCAATGCGCGTATGTGGTTCGACATGCTCCGCGGCTGTCAAATACAAATCAAAGAGGCGAAGCTGCTCATCCCGGTCGCGGATGAGCGAGAACAGAATCAGGTCCGACTGCAGCCGGACTTCCCCCTTGAAATCCTCGACCGGCACCGATGCTATGCCGCATGTATAGCCTGCCTGCTCCAACTGTGCGGCGATCAGGTTCGCATCCTGTCGGTACTGCGGAATTGTGGCAATTTGCAGGGATGGTGCTCCGCTTTCTGCCTTTTCGGCTGCGCTTGAGGCAGGAGGACCAGCGTCCCCACGCAGGCAGGCTATGATGCGGGCCCGCACCTCCGGATTGCGGAGCGGTCCGGCTTTTTGTGTATTACAGGTGACGAACTTGCGCACGGTGACATCCGAGTGGATCTGGCTCCAGGCTCCCGCCTCTGCGGAAGCGGGATTGTGGACCACGTGGAAGGGGGACGAAGAATCCTCGGAATGCTCGGCCGACTCCCAGGGAACGTGGATGATTTCGACACGATCCAGATGGGGCCGGCCCTGAAAGTAATGGGAGAACACCTCCAGGCAGCAGAGACTCTCGCTCATTTCCGTCAGTCTGAAGGGTCCCGTACCGACAGGCTTCAGACCGAACTGCTGCTCTCCCAATTGATCCAGGTCCTTCGGAACGATGGCCGCCCTGCTGGTGCAGAGGAAGGGCAGAAACAGCTCGTTTGCTTCCTTCAGCTCCATGATCACGGTGAGAGGATTAAGGGCCCTGACCGATTGGATTTGGCGGAACATAAAGCTGTACAGCGTTCTTTGCGAGGTTCGCATCAACCGCTCAAAGGTGTAGACGACATCCTCGGCTGTAAGCATTTTGCCATGATGAAACAGCACTTCTTTGCGCAAATAGAAGGTCCAACCGGTACGTTCGGCGTTCACCTCCCAGGCGTGGGCCAGGCCCGGAATAATCCGCTGGGTTTGGCTATCTCTCCGGACCAGCCCGTCAAAAACATGACTCGATACAAAGGATTCAGCCAGCAGATTCATATACAACGGGTCTACGGTGTACAGCTTCTGCCTAACCGGCAGGCGCAGCGTATCGATCTGCCGGTTGCGGCGAATTTCCGAATGGCCGCCAAAGTAGGACATGATCCACCCCTGCAGACGATCCTGCAGGCTGGCGGACGGCGCATACGTATGAATTTGGTCCATCGCTCTCCGGATGTCGCGCCGGTTGATGGCCTGCATCATGGATTTTGCCGCGATTTCCTCCGGCTTGACCAGAAATTCCAGCAGTGAGCGACTGCCCCGTCCCCGCCGCGGCGTCCAGCGGACCCAGCCATGCTGTGTCATTTTATTAATAATGCTGAGTGCGTTGCGATGCGTGCAGTCAAAGGTTACAGCAAGCTCATCCATGGTTACGGAAATTTCATCGCTTTCCCCGTATTGTGCCCGCAGACGCAGAAATTGGTTGTACAGCTTCATCGTTTGATCGGCTCCTAAAATAGGAAGTTTGTCATCTTATTTCTTCTCTTTATCTTCTTATTTTATCACCTAGAATAGGGTGTAGAAAATACTGGAGGTCATGTTTCATGCTTGATAAACTGCTGCAGAGCCCCAAACGTCCGCTTTATGCGCTAGCTGGAGCCCTTTTACTGGCGGTCATTCATCAGTATCTGTTTTATGGACATCTCCCGGGTCTGTCGTATCCGCTATTTACGGTGTGTTTGTACGTATTTATGTTTGTGTACGCCAAGGACCGGATGCGTGAATTCACCTGGTTCGGCTGGCTGTTGTTTACTTCGGTCATGCTTCTGTCCCTGACTTATGTACTGTTTTATAATCCGCTTTTTTATGCACTCAATCTGCTCGTTATTCCATGTCTGGTGTCTGTACATATGGCCTACAAGTTCAGCGGAAGACGGCTGGATTGGGCCGATATCCGGCTGCTGTGGGATACGATCGATCATCTGATCCCCCAAAACCTGCGGCATGCCGGTACGCTGTTTCGCGTGCTGAAGAACATTACCGGTCGCCGGTTGGAGGAGGGTCACAAGAGGGTTCTTGTCCAGATTCTGATCGGTCTGCTCGTGGCAGTGCCACTGGTGACGATTGTAGTGGCACTGCTGGCCTCGGCCGACGGCATGTTCGATCATATGCTTGCCAGTGTTCCTTCCTGGCTGGGAAGTCATTTAACCTTCGGAGAAGGCGGTGTACGCCTGGTCTGGGTTGTAGTGCTCTGTCTGCTGTTCTTCGGATATCTGTGGGGGTTCGTGGACTCCAGGCCGTATTCCACGGAGCTTAAAACAGGGGATACAACGGATGACAGGCTTGAACAGAAGCTGGGTGAATGGGCGGAGGAGGCGGTAAGCGTCAAGCTTGCTCCGGTGATTACAGCAACCATACTGGTGACGATGAATGTGGTGTATCTGCTGTTTGTTTATACCCAGTTTGCTTATCTCTTCGGGGCGAGCGAAGGTGTATTGCCGGACGGGCTTTCTTACGCGGAGTATGCGAGAAGCGGCTTTGCTCAGCTGATCATGGTGACGGCTATCAATTTTGTCCTGATGCTGGTTGTACTGCTGCTCGGAGAACAGGCCCCCGGCCGGCTGCACCGCTGGAATCAGGGGATGCTGTATGTATTGGTTGCGTGCTCGGGAATCATGCTGTATTCCGCGTATATCCGGCTTGTCATGTACGAAGAAACCTATGGTTATACGTATACCCGCTTTCTTGTGCATGCTTTTATGATCTTCCTGGGGCTATTGCTCCTGATCGCTGCGCTGCGCATTCATATTACCCGGATTCCGCTGGCAAAATGTTATGTCGTGCTCGGTTTATGCGCATATGTGCTTATCAATTATATTGGAATGGATACCATCATTGCCGACCGGAACATTGAACGTTACCGTGTGAGCGGCAATATGGATGTCTACTATCTCCAGGGCCTGTCGGCGGATGCGGTTCCACGCCTGATTGAATTTGCCCGGAACGAGTATCCGGAGCTGAATGCCCATCTGCAGGAGCGTTTTGCCGGAATGGACAGCATCCATGTACCGTGGCAGTCCTTCAATCTGGCGGAGTATCGTGCGCAAAAGGCTCTTGAAGACTATTTTAGGGATCAGTAAATACGCGTTCCGCTGTTTCAAATGAAAGAGGGATGCCCCAAAGGTCCACTTGACCTAGGGCATCCCTTTCATATGTCATGAGGCGGTTGGCATAAGGCGCTCCGGGCGCGAGCCATTTCCTTCAATCACTGCTGCCCCTGCTGCAATTATTCAACCAGAGGACGAAGCAACTCTTGACCGTTCATGTAAGGCCGCAGCGCCTGCGGAATGCGAATTGAGCCATCCTCTTTCTGATGGTTTTCCAGCAGGGGGATCAGGATGCGCGGGGAGGCGACGGCCGTGTTATTGAGCGTATAGCAATAGACGAGCCTGCCTTCCGCATCCCGGTAGCGGATGTTGGAGCGGCGGGCCTGAAAGTCCAGCAACTGCGAAGACGAGTGCGTTTCACCGTAAGCGCCGCGGCTTGGCATCCAGGTTTCGATATCCTGCTGTTTGTAGGTTTTCTGCGACATGTCTCCGGCACAGACAGCCATAACCCGATAGGGCAGCTCAAGCAGCTGCAGCAGCTCTTCCGCATGCCCTGTAATTTCCTCGAACATCTTCTCCGATGTCTCCAGGCTGGCCTCGCACAGTATGACCTGCTCGACCTTGGCAAATTGATGAACACGGTACAGGCCGTGCACGTCTCGTCCCGCCGAGCCTGCTTCGCTGCGGAAGCAGACCGAGACAGCGGCCAGCCTTATTGGCTCGGCAACGTCGATGACCTCATTGCTGTAATAAGCAACGAGTGGAACCTCGGAGGTTCCCGCCAGCCATTGGTCCTCACCCTCGATCCGGTAGGTCTGCTCTTCGCCGAGCGGGAAAAATCCGGTATTCATCATGGCCGTTGTCCGCACCATGAGCGGAACCTCAAGCAGCCGAAACCCTCTGGCGAGCAGAAGATCGACTGCCAGCTGCTGAACGGCCCGATGCAGCAGCACGCCGCTGCCGGTGAGATAGTAGCTGCGTGTTCCGGCTGTTTTGACGCCGCGTGTGATGTCGATCATCTGGTGGAGCCGGCCGAGCGCAATATGATCCTTGGACTCAAATTCGAATTGGGGAGGTTCACCTACGCGCTTCACCATCACGTTATCCTCATCCGAGCTGCCAGCAGGTGTGTCGGGCGAGACGATATTGGGGATGAGCAGTATGCGCTCCCGACACTGTGCTTCCGCCTCCTGGTATGCTTCCTGCAGCCGATCTAGCGCCGTATGAATCTCCTTAGCCTGCTGACGGGTTTGCTCTATAGCCCTGCTGTCCTTTTCCCGCATAAGGGCCGCGATCTCGCCGCTCAGCCTGTTGCGCTGCTGCCGAAGTGCATCTATCTCCTGCAGCAGCTGCCGTCTCCGGTCGTCCCACTCGAATAATTCCGTTACGGAAACCTTGATTTTTTTCTGATCCGCCGCTGATTGTACTTCTTCCTGATGTTGTCTGATCCATTTGATATCGAGCATGGCACCGCACTCCTTCACAGTAGAATTGGTATTGCGAAATGCAAAAAAGCGCCCTCATCCACATGGGACGAGGAGCGCTCTGATCTCGCGGTGCCACCCAAATTGACCGGACAGGCAATCTGTCCAATCCACTTTAGTCCGCTGTAACGGGCGGGTCCGGTTAACTTAGGGAGATTTCCGTTCGCTGCGGGATCTCCTTGACGAAAACGCCTCCGAGTTGGATGCTCTTCATAGGCATGATCGGTTGTGTTTTTGGATATTATACGCAGATCAGGGGAAACAATCAAGTATGGAGCTGAAAAATTTGTTCAAAGGATTGCTGCTGCATAATTGAGAAAATTATTCCCAGAGTGTACAAATCATAAATTTGTATCTATGACGCGGATTTCACAAACTTTCTTGCTGACCTGCTGTGTGAGCTAGTATATAATGAACTAAATTTGAGTTTGAAATAGGGGGATATGAATGGGTTTTCAGCAAGATAAACAGTTGTCTGCGAAAGGAGAGCGCTTCTCCTCCGCCGGGTTTATATTGGCGGCGATCGGCAGTTCAGTAGGATTAGGGAATATGTGGAAGTTCCCTTACATCACAGGACTATACGGAGGAGCGGCCTTCTTCCTGATCTTTATCATATGTTTGATAGCGGTAGGGCTGCCGGTTCTTCTGGCTGAGCTGGCCATCGGACGCAGCGGGCGGGGCAGCGCAGCTTCATCCTTCGTCAAAGCCGGCGGGGGCAAGATTTGGGAGCGACTGGGGCTGCTTCAGATCATCGCACCTTCCATGATTCTGTCTTTTTATGTGATTGTAGCAGGCTGGACGCTTCATTATGCCATTCTTGCATTCAGCGGCAGATTGTTTGTGAATAACGACTTTGCCGGTCAGTTTGGCACCTTTGTGTCCGGACCTATGGTGATTGTATGGCAGGCGATTGCCATGCTCATTACGGTTTGGGTTGTCATCCGTGGCATTTCAGGAGGTATCGAGAAGTTTAACAAGGTTCTCATTCCCGGCCTGGTTGTACTGTTGATTGTATTGATGATTCGCGCCGTAACCCTTCCGGGCGCCGGTGCAGGGGTTTCCTTTTTTCTGAACCCCGACTTTTCGAAGCTTACCGCGGAATCCGCGCTGGTTGCTTTGGGACATGCCTTTTTCTCGCTGTCCCTGGGTATGGGAATCTTGATTACGTACGGGGCTTATGTGGACAAACGCCAATCGCTGGGGACGGCTACGCTGGCCATCGGCGCAGGCGACCTGATCTATGCGTTGATTGCCGGCCTGATTATTTTCCCGACGGCGTTCTCCTTTGGCATTGATCCTGGACAAGGACCTTCGCTCGTATTTATTGCCCTGCCTGCGGCATTTTCAGAAATGCCTCTGGGCTGGTTGTTCGGAGGATTGTTTTTCATTCTGCTGGCGATTGCCGCGTTGACCTCTGCTGTATCGATTCTGGAGGTTCCTGTAGCTTATGCCAAAGAGCGCTGGAATTGGAGCCGTTCCCGCTCCGTGTGGACGATGGCGCTGATCTGCTTCATCCTCGGTATCCCTTCCGCGCTCTCGCTTGGAATGGTGCCTGCATTGACCTTTGGCGGCAAGGCATTCTTTGACTGGATGGACTTTATCGCCTCCAACATTCTGCTTCCGCTGGGTGGCCTGCTTACCACACTCTTTGCAGGCTACTTCTGGAAGAAGGCGGCGGATGCGGCGGGTCTGACCGCTGCGTGGTTCCGCATCTGGCTCTTCATGCTGCGTTACGTAGCGCCTGTACTGATGCTGCTCGTGCTGTTGTATTCGGCAGGGGTCATCAAGTTTTAATCTCTGGGGGCTACATGGGCATACCCCAATTTACAACCGAAAGGACCTCAAATTCCACTGCATAGTGGAGATTGAGGTCCTTTTTTTCGAAGAAATTCAGTTCAAGGTGGGGAACGAGAAATCAAAAATTGACTTTTGAAACAGCCTCTTTTTACGTTGCAAGTATGATTGGAAATGCAGATGAATATACTACATAGTGTACATTATGTACATACTCTTGTACAATGGAGGCGAGGAGGGATGATTATGCAAACCGTTCTTAACGCTACAGAAGTAAGAGCAAATTTTGGCGGGTTTATTGATACCATTGTCAGAGATAAGCCTCAAGCGATCAAGCGGAACAGAGATGTCATAATGGCATTCTCGAAACAACAAATGAAGGAACTGCTGTCCGTGTATGAGTTGACCTTTGAATATGAACAAGATGAGGATGGTCGATATGCCGGCTCAATAGAGCAAATCGATGATATTGCAGCAGACGCCGAGACACTAGAAGAACTCAAATATGAATTGTCCAGGAACTTGGTTGAATATGCGATAGATTATGAAGCCAATTACTCGCGTTACTACAATACCCCCAATCGACACAAACATGCCCCGTACATTCTACGTGTACTATTGGAAGATGATATTGAGTCAGTAGCACGAATGTTCCATGCCTAGTTGGGGTGACTTGGAGAGCTTTTTAAGACGTGATGATTGGGTTTTGGTAAGACAGAATAACAGGGATAAGATATACGAAAAAACTCTGTCAAACGGAGAGATTTTAAGGACAGCGGTATCAAAGGGAACGGGAGAAATCGGTAAAGGCCTGTTTAATCGGATTTTAAAACAGCAGTTGAGAGTTGATAAAGAGTATTTTAATTCGAAAAAATAGAGTTAATGACGTAGTATCTGGTTCATCAACAGGCGTGAAAACTATGCTCTCTTAGATGCACAGCATGAGCCCCGGCCTTCGGGATAAAACTCCGCTGTGTTTAGTTCTTCAGGGGGCGGGTAATATATGAACGTGGCGCTAACCACACAAAAATTCAGAGGAGTGATAGAACATGGCACAAAACCAAGATGGCAAAATGAGTCGGGAAGAAGCAGGCCGAATGGGCGGTGAGGCCACTGCTCGGAATCACGACAAAGAATTTTATCAGGAAATCGGCCGCAAGGGCGGCGAAGCTACCGCGAACTCCCATGACAAGGAGTTTTACCAGGAGATCGGCGAAAAGGGCGGTGAGGCCACGTCCAAGTCCCATGGTAAAGAGTTTTATCAGGAGATCGGCCGTAGAGGCGGCGAATCACGCGGCAGTGACCGCTAAGTCCCGGCAAGGCATCATTATTGAATATCCGTGTAAATAGAGCAGAACCGCCGTATCGGCGGTTCTTTTCTTCTTTTTGCTTAAAGCTGTACGGCTTGCTCTTCGCCAGGCATTTTCTGCTCCGTCTCCGGCTGTTGAGAACCGATCCATTCCAGGAAAAGCTCATAATCCGCCTCCACCTGATCCGCATAGGCTGCGGACCACTGGGTAATATGGTGGCAGAAGGCGTCCCTGTCGGGGCCCATCACTCTGGCGATTTCATGTTCACTGTGATAGGACAAAATGCCGGCGGCAACATCCGCATCCGCCCGGGCATGCATTTTGGCGGTTAGGCGGCCCATCAAAGCCACAACCTGTTTCATATCGTCCGTACTTTCGATATTTTCGAGCTTCAATCTTTTTTTATACGGAGATCTCTCCCGAACATAGAAGTGGCGGTCATCAATCGTAAGGAAGCCGAGATATTCGTCGGCCTCGTGATGCATCGCCTGCTGTGTAGCCGTAACCCGCTTGCCCTGATGACCGAAGGACTGCCAGAAGGACTCGGAATACGGCATGAAGTATGCGGGTACGGGAACCCGGACCTCTTTAACCTCCAGCACGGTATCATCTGTGCCTTCCTTTTCCATCCCGCCCTCGATAAGCACATAAAAGCGGTCAAGGCCGATAGAGGCAGTGCCGGAGCCATGCTTGACGGCGATATCCTTGATGCTGTAGTGCTCTTCGCTGTGCTTTCTGTCTTCGACGGTGTTCAGATACAAGGGCCATGCCTTCTCCAGACTGGCCTGCTCCTCGTTGGTTGGCACAACCAGCTCCGTTGTTTCGAGAAAGACGCGCTCACTCTGCATAAAGGCGGTTACCTTTTCAAGAAAATGCTGTTGCTTGCGTTTTTCCAGCTTGCGGAGCAGCTTTTTGACCGGTCCTTTGGCCGAGTGCTGATCAACGGAAAATGCACCGGGATCGTCTTTGCCAGCCGAGAAGCGATGCATTTGTTTGTAATAGGCGCGCACATAGTCTGACACGCTCTGTATTTGTTCTTCCCTGCTGTACCCCAGCTGTCTTCCAACCAGCGCTATGCTGACAGACATCCGCAGCAGATCGTACAGATAGGAACCGACATAGCCTTCATCAAAATCGTTGACATCATAGACGATCTGTCCCGACTCGTTCCGGAATGCCCCGAAATTTTCAAAGTGAAGATCCCCTTGTATCCAGGTAGGACGGTCGGCGGAGGTATGATAAGGGAAATACTGGCGGGTTGCATCGAAATAGAAGAGATAGGCGCTACCTCTATAGAAGGAAAAAGCGCTCTGCGACATTTTCCGATACTTCTCCATTCGCTTGGACTCTTCCAGCTTCATAAGGGTGCCATCAAATTCATTAAAAACGGAATGCAGTAATTCCTTGCGCAGCTTCGCTCTTGTTTGTTGTACTCCTTCGGTTATAGCGGAAGTCATTCCCATACGGCATGCTCCTTCAGGACTTTTTTCTTATCATAGCTCCTTGCGGCGCCGGGTGCAAAGGTATTTTGGGCTGCTGTTTAATCTTGTACGTCTGGCCGTCGGGGTGGCCCTGAAGCTTCATACGCTTTCAGTATGGAATCCAGCAATCCCGGAAAACGGCCTTCCAGATCTTCCTCCCGCACTGAAACCAAGCGTTGTGTCCCTTGGCTGCGCGTGAACACCACTCCTGCCTCGCGCAGTGTTCTGATGTGATGGGATAAGGTGGATTTGGCAATCGGCACCTCGAAGAAATTGCACGGGTTTTCGCCATATTGGCGAAGCAGAGAAACAATGTATAACCGAATCGGATCGCTCAGTGCGTATAACACGGAAGAAAGCTCAATCTCCTCCCGGCCCGGATGATACAGCACTTTCATCTGATTATCCCCTTTTGAAAAAAAATGTAATTCAAAATCACTAATTGCATTTTAATGGATGCCATGCTATATTTCAAATGTTCGATTATAATCGAACTAAGAAAATATAAAGAGTGGGTGAAATCAAATGAAGGCAGCATCAACCGATGTTACCTCATCCCTCCCTGCAGAGGGTGATTTAAAAAAGGAAAGTGTGCTGACGCTGCTGCTCGGGCTTGCCGTTGTTCTGGCCATCATGAATACGTCCATGTTCAATTTGGCTTTGCCCGAAATAGGCGCTGCGTTCGGACTCGAGGATTCGGTCGCTTCCCTTATCGTAACGAGTTATTCCATTATGTTCGCCATTTCTTCCATTACATACAGTCGGCTTTCCGATTTTGTACCGCTCAGGCGCCTGCTTGTAATCGGTTTGCTTACCTTGGGCATTGCCGCATTGGGCGGGCTGTTCAGCACAAGCTTCTGGTTCCTGCTGGCTATGCGCGTTCTTCAAGCGGCTGGAGCCGGAGCGGTGATTTCACTCTCTATGGTGTTGTTCACCCGCTATATCCCTATTGAACGGCGCGGCAAAGCCATGGCTTTCATTATGTCAGCCGTTTCCCTGGGTCTTGGTCTTGGTCCGGTTGCCGGCGGCGCCATTGTTGATTACTTCGGCTGGAGGTATCTGTTTGTGATCACCGCAATCAGCCTGGTGCTTGTTCCGTTCTTCTACCGTTCTATCCCGAAGGAAGAGCCAACGCGTGGTGTTTTTGATACGCTGGGGGCCATCTTTATCGCTGTGGGCACGACCGGTGTACTGCTGTTCCTGACCAGCCATTCCTGGCTTGCGCTTGCGGCGGGAGTTCTGGGCCTTGTTCTGTTTATTCTGCGCATCCGCTTTGCTTCAGAGCCGTTTGTCCAACCGGCCCTGTTCGCCAATGCTTCTTATACGGCTTTATCATTGGTAGGTATTCTTTCGTATTTGTGCAGCTTTGCAACCTTATTTCTCATTCCGCAAATTCTGGTACATCGCTTTGACTTCACCGCGAGCCAGGCCGGCTTTGTGATTTTTCCCGGCTCCTTGCTTGCCATTGTCGCTTCCCGCAAGGTCGGTTCCATTATCGACCGGCATGGCAATTCGGCGATTCTGCGCTACGCGCCGCTGATGGTGCTCAGCGCAACGATTCTGTTCGCTTTGTTTGCCGGGAATTCCTGGCTTTCCATTGTGTTTATCTATCTGCTGAACAGCCTGGGCTTCACCATGCTGTCAAGCAGCGTATCCAACGAGATTTCCCGGATTCTTCCCAATGCACAGGTTGGCTCCGGTATGGGTCTCTTCCAGCTGCTGCAATTTTTTAGCGGCGCATTCAGCGTAGCTATCGCATCGAGCGCCATGGAATGGCAAAAAGGGCTTTCGCTCCCGGCCGCCTATTCCAACATTTTCTGGGGGCTTATGATCATGGCTTTGCTGTCCTTTATCTCGGCTTATGCCTATTTGCGCGGCGCCAGACTGCTGGTGGCCCAAAACAAATCCGGCTCGCTTGAAGTCTAACCGTACTCCGAAGCTTATGAGCATATAAGGTCGAGAATAGGGAGAAACTCGCTCCCGTTCTCGACCTTTTGCTTAATAGTGCGTGTTCAAAAAGTCAGGTTTTCAGCACCGAGAAGATTGGATGAAGCTAGGGACTGAGGAGCGGAGCGTACATGGGGTACGTGAGCACCGGAAGTCCCGGCTGAATTCAAGATTCGATGTCGAGTCCGCTTCCTGATTTACTTCGTGATCAAAAGATGACTTTTTGAACAACCTCTAATAGGAATAATTAGCCTTTATTTATCCCATCCTAAGTCTGCAACTGCATCTTCGCTAACCTTGCGTTGCACCGGAAGGCTGGCGCAGGCTCCTGTAATATGTTATGTTAATTTTATCCTGCGCCATCGGGATGTTATGATAAAGAAGCTGGCCAACGTCCTGTATGCATGATCGTTTGTCCAACAAGTCATAATGAGGAGTTGAAATGTAATGAGTGAGAAGGTGAATGAACTGGATCTTGTCCGGTTCATAGCGGAACAGACCAACATCGATTCCAATAGCATTAGGCTTGTACTTAAGCATGAGCAGGATTTTATTAACAATGCCCAGGCGGATGTTAATGGAGACGTTGAAATAGACGGAGATGAACTGGTGGATTACATTCTGAGCAGAACGGATGCCAATTTGGATGAAATCACCGTGGAGACGATTCTGGATACGGAAATGGACTTTTTCATGGACCGGGGCTATGCGGGCTATGAAGATTAAATAAACAAATATGCGGGCTCGCTCAAGGCTCTCCGAAATCTGGAGGGCTTTTTAGTTTCGAAATGCGAGGCCTGACTTCGCTGTCTTTAAACGGTACCCGCTTTTCGCTCTAATGGATCTGGACAACAGGTTGTTTCATCAGACCCACAGTTGCGTGTAAACACAGTATAAAAAATGATACTAGGGTACACGAATGTGAGTACTTGTCTGGGAATTTGCAAAGCATGATAATAAATTGCACGCAACTTATGCATGATTCACGAATCTGTAGTTGAAACTACCGGAAGGGAAACAGGGAGGGAATCACCATGTCAAAGAACGTACTGTTTACACCTTACACCATGAAAGGACTGGAGCTTAAAAACCGGATCGTCATGGCGCCGATGTGCCAATACTCGGTAAAGGCCAAGGACGGCATTCCGAACGACTGGCATTATGTCCATTACACAAGCCGCGCAGTGGGCGGCACAGGATTGATTATTATAGAAATGACAGATGTCGAGCCTGACGGCCGCATTTCAGACTATGATCTGGGCTTATGGTCGGATGAGCACATCCCCGCTTTCCGCCGTATTGTCGAGGGTGTGCATGAGCACGGAGCGAAGATAGGCATTCAAATTGCGCATGCCGGGCGCAAGGCGGAGGACGCCGCCGAACCGGTTGCCCCATCGGCCATTGAGTTTCCTGGCGGAGAGCCGTACAAGAAGCCGCGCGCGCTGACAACGGAGGAAGTGCAGGGGATGGTGCGGAAATTCGGGGAAGCTGCGCGCCGTGCAGTGACAGCTGGTGTGGATACGATTGAGATCCATGGAGCGCATGGTTATCTTATTCACCAGTTTCATTCCCCGCTCACCAACAAGCGGGATGATAGCTACGGACAGGATCTTTCACGCTTCGGCGTAGAGGTCATTCAGGCCATCAAAAAGGAGATGCCTGAGAACATGCCGCTGCTGTTCCGGATCTCTGCTGTGGAGTATGCGGACGGAGGGTATGATATCGACCATTCCATCGAATTGCTTAAAGCATACCGTGATGCGGGTGTGGATGTCATTCACGTCAGCTCCGGCGGTGAAGGGACCCCTGGAGCCAGAAGACCGGGGAACCATCCCGGCTATCAGGTTCCGTTTGCCCGGCAGATTCGGGAGGAGGTTGGCATTCCTGTCATTGCCGTCGGCAGACTGGATGACCCGGCCATGGCACAATCAGTCATCGGCAACGGAGACGCCGAACTGGTGGCCGTGGGGCGCGGCATGCTGAGCGATCCTTACTGGGCTGTTCATGCAGCGACGGCGCTCGGTGAGGATCATAAAGTACCGGTACAATACGAGCGGGCATTTTAAGAAGCAGTGTACTTATCCAAAAGGCACTGACTAAAAGAGCATCCGGGAGATTGTATTTCGCCTGGGTGCCTTTTTTTCTCCTTATTTTTACAAGTTGACACCGCATCACAGATTCATTATTATCTTACAGTACAAGATAATTTTTAGAAGGTGTAAGCCATGCAATTGGACTATAAAGCATTAGCGAAAGAGCTCTTTGAATATGCTGCCCAAGCTCGTAAACCGCCGCTGGATGATCGGGGGCAACCTTTTTCACGTGGGGAAATGGGGATTCTGATCCACCTGAATTTCCACAAAGACGGGGCAACCTCCGGACAATTGAGCGAATTTTTGTCTGTTAGCACGGGACGGGTGGCAACGGCGCTGAAGAGTCTCGAGAAGAAGGGTTTTGTTATACGCCGTACCGATGCGGACGACAAACGCAAAGTGATCGTATTTATTACGGATGTCGGCAGGCAGTTTCTGCTTGACAGACGTAATGAAGGAATTGTGTTAACTGAGAAACTTTTGCGCAAGCTGAGCGAGGAGGATGCCAAAGAATTTGTCCGTCTCGTAAAAATCATCGTTTCCAAGAGCTGATAACAAATGCAGTTCGCCTAAGGGATGCATGATATTTTTGCCAAATATCTTACACTATAAGATAAAAAGGAGAGCAACCAGATGGTGAAGATTTTCAAATACCTCAAGAGGCATGAATGGGTGCTTGTGCTGTTTAGCTTGGCTTTCATCGTTGTACAGGTATGGCTTGATTTGAAGCTGCCGGATTATATGGCTGAAATTACGACCAAACTACAGACGGGAAGCTCAAAGATATCGGAGCTGCTTATACCCGGCAGTTATATGCTGCTGTGTGCTGTCGGCAGTATGATCGCCTCGATCATTGTCGGTTATTTCGCCGCCAAGGTGGCGGCCGGGCTGGCCATGCGTCTGCGCGGCATGGTGTTTGACAAAACGTTGTCATTCTCCATGGAGGAGATTAACAATTTCTCGACAGCAAGCCTGATTACACGCTCAACCAACGATGTTACACAAATTCAAACCGTGGTTGCACTGGGGCTGCAGGTGATCATCAAAGCTCCAATTCTGGCCGTCTGGGCCATTGTGAAAATTGCGGATCAAAACTGGCAGTGGACGGCCTCCACGGGAGGAGCAGTAGCCGCCTTGATCTTGATGCTGAGTGTAATCATTATTTTTGCGTTGCCAAAGTTTAAAAAGATTCAACAGCTTACGGATAATCTGAACCGCGTAACCCGTGAAAATTTGACCGGGCTGCGGGTGGTTCGCGCTTATAATGCAGAGCCGTATCAGGAAGCCAAGTTCGGGCAGGCCAACGTTGAATTAACGAAAACAAACCTGTTTGCCAACCGCTTAATGGCGATGATCGGCCCGGGGATGACCTTTATTATGTCCGGCCTGAGTGTTGCCATCTATTGGATCGGCGCTTATCTGATTAACGCGGCTGCCGTGCCAGACCGCATCACCCTGTTTTCGAATATGGTCGTATTCTCCTCCTATGCGATGCAGGTGGTCATGGCTTTTATGATGGTCAGTATGATCTTCATTATGATGCCGCGTGCGTCGGTATCCGCCAAGCGGATTATGGAGGTGCTGAATACTGAAGCCAAGATCGTTGACGGGAAAGAAACCGGCGGGAAGACGGAGTTGACGGGCCAGGTGGAATTCCGCAATGTCAGCTTCAAATACCCGGACGCGGAGGAGCCGGTGCTTCGCAACATTAGTTTTACCGCCAGAAGGGGCGAAACGGTGGCCTTTATTGGTGCTACAGGCAGCGGTAAAACCAGCGTGATCAACTTGATTCCCCGTTTCTATGATGCGACGGAAGGGGAAGTGCTTGTCGACGGTGTGAATGTCAAAAACTATACACAAGAAGCGCTTCATAACAAAATCGGTTATGTACCGCAGAGAGCTGTGCTGTTCAGCGGTACGGTCACTTCCAACGTGGCGTATGGCAATAACGGGAAGCCGGGAATGTCCGCAGAGCTCGTCAGCAAAGCCGTTGAGATTGCCCAAGGCGCCGAGTTTGTGGAGAACATGGAAGGACAGTACGAGGGGCAAATTGCCCAGGGCGGCACCAATGTATCAGGCGGTCAAAAGCAGCGGTTATCCATTGCCCGCGCGATCTATCGCCAGCCGGAGATTTATATTTTCGATGATTCCTTTTCGGCGCTTGACTACAAAACAGACCGCATTTTGCGCTCGGCCCTCAAAAAGCAAACCGGCGATGCTACGACACTCATTGTTGCGCAGCGTATAGGCACCATTAAGGATGCCGACCGGATTATCGTGCTGGAAAATGGCGAAATTGTAGGCAGCGGCACGCATGAAGAGCTGATGGATAACTGCAGCACTTATCAGGAAATCGCTTATTCCCAGCTTTCGAAGGAGGAACTCGTACATGGGTAAAAATGAATACACCGTGGGCAGTCACAATTCAAAAACGAAACTGCAGGGGCCTGGGAGTGGAGGTCCCATGGGTGGCATGAGGCCTGGTGAAAAATCGAAAAATTTCGGAAAAACGATCAGCCAGCTTTTTTCCTACAGCAAAGCCTATGTGCCTCTGATTATACTGGCTATGATTCTCGCTCTGGTCGGCTCCGCCTTCAACGTGATCGGTCCTGATAAGCTCAGCGATATTACGAACCTGATCCAGGAAGGAATCAAGACAGGCATTGATCTGGACGCTGTGCAGAGCATCGCTCTTGTGTTAGTCCTCCTTTACGGATTGGGCCTGTTCTTTAGCTATTTTCAGGGATTTATCATGGCTACCGTCACACAGCGCATCACGAAAAAAATGCGGACAGAATTGTCGCAAAAAATCAATCATATGCCTTTGAAATATTTTGATTCCACGAGTTATGGCAATGTGTTAAGCCGCGTCACCAACGATGTGGACACCATCGGTCAAACGTTGAATAACAGTATGAGTACACTGGTCGGAGCGATTGCTACGTTTGTTGGCGCTCTGCTGATGATGGTTTTTACCAACTGGATTATGGCTCTTACCGGGATTGTGGCTACAGTGATCGGTTTTGCATTGATGACGGTCATCATGAAGCATTCGCAGAAATATTTTATCGCCCAGCAAGGAGAGCTCGGCCAAATCAACGGTCATATCGAGGAAACTTATGCTGGCCATAACGTGGTCAAGGTATATAACGGGGAAAAAGAAGCCAAAGAGGTATTCCATAACATTAACGGCCGCCTGTACACGAATGCCTGGAAAGCCCAATTCATGTCAGGACTTATGATGCCTGTCATGATGTTTATCGGGAACCTCGGTTATGTAGCGGTCTGCGTTGTCGGCGCTATGCTCGTATCCAGCAATGTCATTACGATGGGTACGATTGTGGCCTTCATGGTGTATATTCGCCTGTTTACACAACCCTTGTCCCAATTGGCACAGGCTGCAACCAATCTGCAATCCGCAGCTGCCGCCAGTGAACGGGTATTTGAATTTTTGGACGAACAAGAGCTTGCCGATGAAAGCAAAAAGACCTTGAAGCTCGAAAACGCCACAGGGGATGTTGAATTTAAAAATGTCCGTTTTGGCTATAACGAGGACCGCTTGATTATCAAGGATTTCTCGATGAAAGCCAAAGCCGGACAGAAAATTGCCATTGTTGGCCCGACAGGTGCTGGCAAAACGACGCTGGTGAATCTGCTCATGCGGTTTTATGAGCTGAACAGCGGGGAAATCTATATTGACGGCACCCCGATCAGCCAATTATCACGTGAAAATGTCCATGATTTATTCTGTATGGTGCTGCAGGACACCTGGCTGTTTGAAGGAACCATCCGTGAAAATATCGTATTTTCCAAAGATCATGTCACCGATGAAGAGGTGGAAGCGGCAAGTAAGGCGGTAGGGCTGCACAGCTTTATTAAAACTCTGCCGCAAGGGTATGATACGGTGCTGGATGACAAAGCCAATCTCTCTGCAGGACAAAAGCAGCTGATCACCATCGCCAGAGCCATGATCGAAAATGCGCCCATGCTCATTCTGGATGAAGCCACGAGCTCGGTGGATACACGTACGGAGCTGCTGATTCAGCAGGCGATGGATCAGCTCACGGTTGGCAAAACCTCCTTCGTCATTGCCCACCGTCTCTCGACGATCAAGAACGCGGATTTGATTCTGGTCATGAAAGACGGCGACATTATTGAGACGGGCAATCATGAGGAGCTATTGGCCAAAGGCGGTTTCTACGCCGAGCTGTATAACAGTCAGTTCGAGAATGCGTCATAAGGGTGTTGGGAGCCGCTCCGAGAACGAAGCATTCCTCCAATCGCTGTTGACCCTCCGGGCCAAAGGCGAACGCTGCGCTTTTCCGGAATTGCTTCGTCCTCTCCGCTGATGCGTGCAATCACCCATATGGTGTGGTTAAGGAAAAAGGGGAAGAGATGCTGATCGAGCATCTCTTCCCCTTTTTGAAGTCATCAAAAAGTACGTCGATAGACGTACATCCAAAGAAGACAGACCGCTTGACGCTGCCCATTCTAGTTCACGTCCTTCGTATTGTAATTACAGTACGTACTTTTTTCTCATCACGTAATAAAAACAATAAAAACTTATACCCTAAAATACCAACTAATCCACCCAATATGTGCCAAGAGGAATAAAGATAACTATATTGCATTCCATCTATCCTTCAATTCGTATTAACGCCTGAAGGAGTCGCGCTCGTTGTCCAAACGATTGTTCTATCATTTGCTGCAATATTGGTGTGTGGCAGCCTGTGAAGGCTTGGCCATAAAGAAGCGGGAGAGAGCGGGCAAAAGCAGAGAGATGGCCGATTTCTTTTAAAATCTTACGAAAAAAGCATGCCCTCGCCGGGAAAAATGGGAGCAAAAAAAAGCAGCAGCGATGTTGCTCATCGCCGCTGCTAATAAGTGGGGGACATAGAGTATTAGTATGCTCTTAGTAGATGGAGCGTCCGTGCTTATCCGGAATTCCGCTCTTGCGGAAGAAATACGTATTGATCATAGTTGTACATGTCATGTCCTCCCGGAAGATGCCGTCAGGCAAATTGCTTGGTTTGCTCATGCAGCCCGGCTGTCAGCCGGTTTCCTTTTCCTTCGAATAACCACAGAATGGCGGTCACGCCACGCGGATAATATTTGCTGCCGATAATGTCGCCTGCCAGAATCTGATCGCTCCAGGCCCAGTAGGAGTGCTCCGTATGAGTAAGCCACGCTGTATGGGCGGCATCGGCGGCGTGCCCTTCCTGCTCCCAGGCGAGCCCGAGAAATTCGCGGGCGATGAACTGGCACAGATAGATTTTGCTGAGCCAGGAGTTGTTGCTGGTGGAGGATAGCTTCCAGCCTCCGTCCTCGAACAGACAGGTTCCCGGCGCAAGCACCGTCTCCAGGTGCTGCTTGAGCACCTGCAGGTAGGAGCCGAAGCGGCCGTCTGCCTTGAGGGCGTCTTCACAGCCGGTGAAGTACGGGAAGATCAGGCCTTCGATGGCGGGAATAATTTTGGAATCATTGCCCTCCGCGATGACGGCCGGAATGTAGCCGTGCTCCGTCACATGGCTGGTGATCGTGGCAGCACATCTGTCCGCCTGCTGCCCCGCTTCACGGGACAGAACTACAAGCCCCTCGGCGGCAAAAAGCTTCTCAAGCGCGACATATACGGCCCAGCATTTACCCGCCAGGTAAATATTGTTCCGCGACTGTCCCAGCGAGACGTCCAGACTGTCATACGTTGTGATCTCCGCTCCGCCCAGCGTGCGCGAGCTGTCCAGCCCCATCAGGCCGTTGCGCTTGTCAGCTTCGGGGTGATCGCGGTTTAGCATACTCTGGAAGCATTCCTGTATAACAGGCAGCATTCGCTCCGTAAACTCACGGTCTTCGGTCTGCTCAATATATACCAGCGCACAGCACAGCCAGTTGACCAGCTCCTCATGGCTCATGTAGGAGAAGCAGTCATCAATGCCGGCCAGCTCGTAGGCGGAATATCCCGGACGGGAGAACACATTGGCGACGCCTACGTCATGGGTGAACGCGATGCCTCCCGGATATTTGCGGTCCTCGCCCGGAAAGAACACCTCGTCATGGTAGCTGTAGCGGTTCACGAACAGCTCCAGCTCGTTGCGGACGGTCCACGGGTTCATCATCAGCTCGAAGTACAGCTGGTCGGCCGTCAGATCCAGCGTATTCATCATCCGGTATTCGCCTTCGTTGACGATCCAGAGCGGCTCGCCGTCCGCGTCCAGCAGTTGCGTGCTGCCATAGTAGCTGTGAATGGCATGTGCCAGCATAAAGGACTGGTTCGCAGACAGACCCGCCGCTTCGATCCAGCCGTCCGCTGCGGCGCAGGAGGCGGTGAGCTCCTTGAAGCGGCCCAGAGCGTAGCCGGAGACCTCCTCAATATTGGCGAACAGGCGGGTGTAATAATACGAAGCGTCAATGCCGGAGGTCACCAGACCGCTGCGGAAGAAGCTTACAGCGAACCGATATGTCCGCTGCTCTCCCGGCGGTACTTCCATTAACAGCGCTCCCGTGCCGCCGAGGCCGAAGGTCAGATTTTCCGCAAGCTTTTCTCCAAGGATTTTTTCAATGGTAAAACCGAGCGTGGGCACGACGCTGTCATCGTCAGATACGATCGCTGTGCTGCGGCCCTGGCCGATTCCTTTTCCGCCAGCAGCGGGCTGGCCGATGATGCGCATCGCGCTGTACGGGTCGCTTCCTTCATAACCGAAGAAGGCTTTTCGTGCGAATTGGCCCTGTGTGTTGTCCACGGTCAGTTCAACGAATACGGCTGGGACAAGAGCGGCCTTCAGTTCCTCTTCGCTGCTTTTGCCCGGCTCCGGTACGGGCCGTACTGGAGAGTAGATCCGGAACGTCAGATCACCGGCGCGCCATGTATCGGTACCCGCCTTGTACTCGCGCGAGATGGCTGCTTCATCGAACGGAATCAGTTTCGTCCCGGAAGGATGGTCCCCGCTGTTCGGATTTTGCGGATTGCTTCTATTCGGATGGGAGGGGGAGATTTCATCCGTTTCTTTATCCTTTTTCTCCACATCGTATCTGACGCTTTCATCCTGAACAGCCGTGAAGAACGGCAGCGCATCATAGACTTTCCCGTCGCGTGATTGCAGTCCGATATACACGTTCTCGTCGGCGGGCTTGCCTAGCTCAATGCCAAGCCCGCCTTTGGCGCCGCGAAAGCCAAGCGTGAAGCTGGCAAATGCTCCGATCGGCGAATGCTGTGCATTAAAGAATAGATTTGACGTCATGATTGAAACCCCTTTCAATTTGAGTTGAATTGTGCTCCGCTGAATTGTTCAGCTACAGCCTATCACGGCGCGGGCAGGAGGAGCCATTGACAAATCGCGCAAACATTTACCCAAATCGGGCTGATCCCGGTGTATACTGTCATTATACATATTACAGAGCAGGGGGAGCGGAACATGGGAACAAGCTTTGTACCGCCCAAGCCAGGCAGCAGCATGGAGGAGGCCTTCTTTCCCGATGTGCGGACGACGGTCAATCTGTTCGCTATTCATACGCGCCGTGTGGGCAGCGGCTGGGATTATCCCGCGCACGAGCATCCCCAATACGAGATTAATGTCGTGCTGGATGGAGAGCAGCATATGACTGTGGAGGGAAAACACTACGTGCAGCAGGCCGGGGATCTGATGCTGCTGCGTCCGGGGATCGTTCACTCCAGTAAAAGTGGGGGAAGGCCCTTTACTTATTTTTGCATGCATTTCGATATCGACGATAAGCTGTTCTTGTCCCTGCTCGCTCGCCTGGAGCAGGAGCTGTTTCCCGCAGACGGAGCGGTGGCGATGCAGCTGAAACCGGCGCTCGCCAAGCTGCTTGATCTCGCGGAGTCCGGGACCAGCAATACCGTTGCCCGCCGCATGCGGATGCAGTCGGCGGTGTTCGAGCTGTTTGCCGTCCTCTGGGAGGCGGTATCGAGCGAGGCGGCCATCCTCTCCTCGGGCGCTTACGACCGGACCGAGTTGGCACACCAGATCGCCAGCCGTCTGCAGGGCATTGCCAATCAGACGTTCAGGCAGAGGACGGAAGAGGCGGGCCACTATGGCATCGACGACATCGCGGCTGAGCTTGGCATCAGCGTCTCCCACTGCAGCCGTGTGTTCAGGCAGGTATTCGGAGAGTCGCCGCGCACGTACCTGTCCAGACTTGTCCTGCACGAAGCGAAGCTGCTGCTGGCCGATCCCGGCATGCCTGTGCAGCAGATTGCGGCCATGCTCGGCTACAGGGATATCGCCCATTTCAGCAGACAGTTCAAGCGTTGGTCGGGAATGTCCCCAAGCGAATTCCGGCGGATGGAAGCCGTCCGGCAGGGGGAGGGATAAGATAGCGTCTATCGACGTGCTCTCACAGAAGACAGGCCGTATTTAGAGGGGCATTTGTTACGAATAAAGTAAAAAGGACGAGGCCCGTCTAAGACAGGCGTCGTCCTTTTGCTTGGCTTTACAGACTTTGCGACGTAGGTCTGACAATCAGTTCATTGATCGTCACATTTGCGGGTTGCTGGATGGCAAACAGTACAGTGTTGGCGATATCGCTCGGATCCAGCTGCTGCCAATCCTTGCTGCCCAGCTTTTCCAGGACCGGATAAATCGAATCGTCCGTGATGGTGCCGTACAGCTCCGTTTCAACCGCGCCGGGGGAGATCAGGGTTGTGCGAATGTTTTGCTTCGCTCCCAGCTCCGTTCGCATTCCTTCTGTCAGAACCCGTACTGCATGCTTCGTTGCGCTGTAGACGGAACTCGATGGGAAGGTAAGATGCCCGGCAATGGACGAGAAATTGATAATATGGCCTTCATTTCGTTCTTCCATATGCTTGTACACAGCCGCCATGCCATAGAGCACGCCCTTGATATTGACGTCGATCATGCGCTCCCACTCGTCCACCTTTAAATGATGGAAGAGGGAAAGCGGCATGATGCCCGCATTGTTAATCATAATGTCAATTTGCCCAAAGGTTTGAATCGTGGCTTCGGCCAAGGCTTCCACATCACCGCGTGAAGTCACATCCGTAACTCTATAGCTGGCTTCGCCTCCGGCGCTGCGAATTTCCTCCTGCAGCTGCTGCAAACGGTCTTCTCTGCGTGCGGCCAGCATGACTTTAATGTCATGTTGGGCGAGGAGTTTGGCTGTTGCGGCTCCCATCCCGCTGCTTGCACCTGTAATAATAGCCACTTTTTGCTTCATCTCGAATCTCTCCTTGTTTTGGATTTTAGTGCCCAGTCTCAACTGGCTTGAATTTATCTTAGCTAATATAGTAAACTCTAAGTCAAGTATGGAATTGAAATGAAGTAAGATATAAAGAAATCCTTTATACATAAGGATTTATGTTGGTGTGGAGGATGAATTTTTGGTAAAATGAGCGCTAATCCAAGGAAATCATATTATAGTTAACTCTAACTCATGGAGGGTAAATGATGTCTACGATTAAAGAAGTGTCAGAGGAAACAGGCATCACGGCATATACGCTGCGCTATTATGAGCGGGAGGGAATACTGCCTGGGGTCAAACGGGATGAAAGCGGCAATCGCTTTTACGATGAAGAGAGCATGGAGTGGCTGAATTTTATTTTGGCGCTGCGCTCTACAGGCATGCCGCTGTCCGAAATCAAGCAATACGTTGACTTGTACCGGGAAGGGGAGAGCAGCCTAGCTGCCCGCAAACAGATGATGCTTGACCATAAGGCGAAGGTAGAAGAGGATCTCAGGCAGACCTATAAGTATTTGGAGCAAATAAATTACAAGCTGGCGCTGTATGACATGCAGGAGAAGGGATTAATGAAGATGCTGCCTTAAGAAGGAAACCTCATGCTGGTAGAAGAACAACCTGAGTTTTAACTCCAAAAAGGAGAACAACGGCTTTTCTAAGAGAATGCATTAGAGAACGGAACACGTAGGTCAATCGTCTGTGAAATGTTGCCTTCCTTAATGAAGACGCTCAACCAAGGTGGTCTCGAAATAATACAATAGTTGTATTCTCTTAATATTTGGATGTTCCAATGTTCCAAAAGGAACAGCAAGTAAACCGGTATATTTATTTATTGTAAATAAAACCTCCGACGGCAGAGAGATGTCTGGAAATGGATATACAAATTAATTGGGAAGGAGGTGCATCAAACTGAAACTCAAACATCGAATGATATCTATGCTGGCATTGAGCGCTGTTGCTTTAACTGGAATTTCAACAAGCATTATTCATGCCAATAGCGATGTCCAAAGTGATTCAGAAAGTGTTGTATATACGCCTTTACCCCCTAGTCTTCAAAATCAAGTGCCAGATCAGATCTACACGGAAAATGGACAGTATGTAAAAACAGATCTGCCAGAAGAAAATTTCAGTCAGAATGAAGTCGTCCATGATTCCCAACAGACCACGGCTCAAACCAAAGTGATCATCGATTATGGTAAAACTTATGTGAAGGTAGAAGATAGCAAATAGAGCTAAAGGACGGCCCAATGGGCCGTCCTTTAAACTAAACAAAGCTCCTGAATAGTCGCATGGACCATTCAGGAGCTTGTTCATTGTAAGGTGGGCAATCTAACTGTTTGTTGCTTGCAACTCCATCATCATCTTAACAATTTCGAAGCCATAGGTAGGATTAATTGCCCATGTTCCGCCTAATGCCTCCACCGTAGCCGCTTGTCCCATCAAGCCAGGAAAGTGCCTGGGATCAGGTGTAAAGGTTTTAGGGTAACCCGGCGCCCCTGCATACAATGCTAAATGGTCAATCTGCGCCTGAACCCCTTCCTCCCAGCTAGTAAAGCGTTGATGTGCCTCGTGGTCTGTGTCGGAGCCTCCGACTGGCGTTTTTAAGCCAGCCGGATTCATAAACGTTTCATCTAATATGCCTCCAAATTTTCCAAAGCCCGTCTCCTTGGCAAACTGGCAGTACACAACAGTCGGATCAACCCCCACTTGTGGCGCCTCATCCCAGACAATATCCGCCAGATCTATGAACACATCCGTTGCGCCTTTGGCCGTTGCCCATGCTTTGGCTTGCTGAACAGTAGCTCTGGGGGTAGACACTATGTACGTATCGCCAGATTGAGCCGGTTGAATCTGGGTCAGCTCATCCTCATCAGAGTTGTCGTCTTTTGTTTCCTTGTAAGACAGTGTAATGGTATCGCCAGCGGAACTCCACGTAATGTCCATTCCGACAAGTTCACTCAAAAATCTTAACGGGACATAAGTTCTTTCGTGAAGTATCATGGCGCTAGTATCCATATCGATTTGCGTTCCGTTGACAACAGCCGCTTTGTCGCCGATCTTCAAATCTACATTCACATTGTCTTTCGTCAGAATAATATTTTTTTGGCTCCCGTTTGCTCCCCATTTTACATCAAAATTCAAGGTCTCCGCCATGAATCTGACAGGCACCTGTACTCTGCTATTTTCATCTATAAACGGTTTCGCATCCGGAAAATTGACTTCCGAGCCATTGTATATCAAATGGATATTACGCTCAGTGATGACACTGGCATCATCAGATTGGGCCGTATCGGCTGACAAATCCGGCTTGGTAGCGTCTGTACCTCCATTGGTAACGTCTGTATCTCCAGTAGAAGCTGTGGATCCCTTCATATTATCAGCTACACCGTTAAGCTCGGACATCGTCACAAAAGTGTAACCTTGCGATTGGTAGTAGTCGATAACTTGAGGAAGCGCTTTGAGCGTCTTATCCCGCTTTCCTCCCCCGGAATGCATCAGCACGGTAATCTTGTTACCAGAGCTTGACTTCACCGTTTTGAGAATATCGGCAACCGAGGAGCTCGCCGCCCAGTCCCGGGTATCTACATTCCATAACGCCTGTGCATGCCCCAATGCATGAATTTCTTCCTTCACCTGAGCTGATGAATCCCCATAGGGAGGGCGTATCAGCGTTGGCGCAAAGCCGGTAATCTCACGAATCGCATCATCCGTCTTTACGATTTCCTGGCGAATCTTTTCTTTGCCAAGCTTGGTTAGATGAGAATGACTCCACGAATGATTGCCCAAAGCATGGCCTTCTTGTACGATGCGTTTTATAACACCGGGATATTGTTTAACCCTTTCTCCTACTACAAAGAATGTGCCTTTCACTTTGTGATCTTTCAGAATATCAAGCACCTTCCCGGTATATTTCTTGTCTGGTCCATCGTCAAAGGTTAATGCCACCATTTTATTAGCTTTGTTTCCTGATGAGGAAGCCCGCTCAGATCCTGCAGGCTGCTTTGAAGCCAGAATTAAAGAATTTGGGGTTAAGACCAATGCCATCACCATTGCGGTAAAAACAACAAGCTTCAATAGATGATACCGTTGTTTCATTATAAATTGACCTACTTTCAGTGAATATTAATTAATGTACTTAAATAGTATAGCTAGCAATTGTTTCAGAAACTAGAGAACTTGTACCCAAATTGCAACATATGAAAATATGAATCAATTGCCAGTGTTTGAGTACGCATAATATCCTACATCAGCAGGTCAGTATTTCCAAAGGATAGAGTATATTCGATAGGCAGAGTATTTTTCATAGAGGTGGCTTGTGGGAGCAAGAGTCGCTGCTGTCCAATAAACGCAAATAGACCGCCCTCCTGACAAAGGTATACGGTCTATTTAACATGTTTCCGTGAGAAGTCCCCTTCCTCTGAGCCTATGCTTCCGAAGCGAGTTTTGTTCGAAATTTATTCAGGAAGCAGCGCTCACAAAACTTTGAGTAGGGGATGAATCTCGGTTAGGCGAAGCCTAAATGCACTTGTCTATTATATAAGGCTCGTGCTTTCCTAGTCGAATGGTTGTGTGGTATGATAGGAATATATGTTCTTGTTAAGGCGGTGACCCTTCGTGCAAATCACGTATCAATTTCGCCTCTACCCGACCCCCGAACAGGAAGAACGCATGATTCGAACGTTGATCTTGTGCCGGAGACTGTACAATCGGGCGAAGGAGCAACGGGATACCGTCTACAGCCAAGAGGGCAAAACCGTCACCTACGCCAAGCAGCAAAATGAATTGCCCGCCTTCAAGAAGGAATTTCCCGAATACAAAGAAGTTCATTCACAGGTGTTACAAGATTGCCTGCGGCGTTTGGATGATGCCTATCAGCGGTTCTTCCGCGGTGAAGCAGGTTTTCCTCACTATAAGTCAGCCGACCGTTATCTCTCCTTTACGTACCCTCAGCCTGGTGCGGTAGGCAAGACGTTCGCCCGAGATGGATACGTCTATCTGTCCAAAATCGGCTTTGTCCGCCTGCGTGCACATCGTCCGTTCGACCGGGCGAATGTGACCCAAATCAACGTAAAGCGGCATGCAGACGGGTGGATGGTGGGGATCGGCGTAAACATAGAGGCAGCGGAAGCTGGCCAGACGGCGGAAACCGCCGTGGGCATCGACGTCGGGCTACGAACGTTTGCGGCGCTGTCCGATGACACGAAGGTGGACAACCCACGGTATCTGCGAAAAGCGGAAAAGCGGCTCAGACGCGCCCAGCGGCGGCTATCCCGTAAAGCGCACGGTTCCCGTAACCGGCAGAAGGCCAAACGGAAATTCTCGGACATCCACCAGAAAGTGGCACGGCAGCGCAAAGATTTCTTGCACAAGCAATCGCATCGCATCGTTCAGGGACATGATCTGATTGCGGTAGAGCAGCTGAGAGTGAAGAACATGATCCGTAACCGCCGGCTGTCCAAAAGCATCGCGGATGCCGGATGGCGGACGTTCATCACGTATCTGTCGTATAAAGCGGCAAGACAGGGGAAGCGACTCGTACAAGTGCCCGCCCACGGCACATCGCAAACCTGCATCTGCGGTGCGGATGTTCCCAAAACGTTGGCGATCCGGCTTCATGAATGCAAAAAATGCGGACTGGTGCAGGATCGAGACATCGTTTCGGCCCGAGTCATTTTGCAGCGGGCTTTGAACATCGTGGCGTGATGGACCGAACACCGTAGGGAGGGTTTGCCCCGAACGGGATGCGTGCCGCATCGAACGCTTGTGGAGATCCAGTCAGACCTTTCCTACAGAAAGGCAGCGATCGTCGAAACAAGAAGCCTCGGCCTCTTCAGGCGGTGGGAGCATTCACATAGACTTTAAAAGGGCGGGGAATATGGCAATTCTAAGAGATTGTTTAGAGAACGGAACTTGGATTGAAATTAGTTTTATAGCTTGTATACCAGGCGAAGATGAAGGGTGCCGACTCAATGTGAAATACTTCAAAACAAACAATAAAATTTATGATTTGGATTTTGGCTGGACCAATATTACGATCAAAAACTATATTGAAGCCACCGCAGAATTTCCGGTTGAAAGATTGGACGGCTTATACTCATCATTCGAAAAACACCTTTTCCAGCTTGATTGGAAGCAAATTGACTCTAATGGGGTATATAGATTAGGTTTTTTCGGATCTGATCAAGATTTCAAGATTCATGCGGATCAAGAATCCGTTCGAAGGTTTGGTTCTGAGTTCCGGTTGGAGTGGGGACAAGCACCATTGCGAACATAGTTAAAAACAAAACGAAGAAGCCTGTTTATTTTCCGTAGGCTTCTTCTTCGTTTTTAATTTCCCACGGCTAGTGTAGTGCTCGTGTTCTCAAACAAATTTCCCGCTCTTCATAATCAGCTTCTCATCCAGGTATACATCCGGCTGACCGACGACGCCGTCGAGATGCACGCCGGCCGAAATTGTACCGCCGAACGTATTGTTGCTGCCGAAAGCGACGTGGATGGTGCCGTACACTTTCTCGTCCTCCAGCACGACACCTGTGATTCTCGCCTTGTCGTTTGTGCCGATGCCGAATTCGGCCAGCATGCGGCCGTCGCCGTCGCCGAGAATCTCCAGCAGCCTTGGTCCGTCCGGTCCATCCGCTTTTACAATCCGGCCCTGTTCAATCGTGAGCAGCAGCGGGGAGCTCAGCTTGCCGATGCCGGCCATGGAGCCGTCGATCAGAATCTGGCCTTCTGCCGTACCTTCCAGCGGCGCGATGTAGGCTTCCCCGGACGGCAGGTTGCCGGATTCCCCCGGGTTCAAGTACATGCCGGTGCTGGGCACGCCTTCGCGGCCTGCGATGGAGAAGGTGAGCGTATATCCGCCTTTTTCAATCCGCACCGCTTCGGCCGGGGTGAGCATGGCGGTTACCTTCTCGGTTAACGCTTTGACCTGATTGTAATCGGCCGAGATCGCGCCCTCCAGGAACATATCCTCCGTGATACCCGGCATCGTGGCCAGGCGGGCGCCCGCTGCGGCGGCCTGCTTGCGGGCCAGCGTATGCGTCAGCGAATGCTTCGTCACACAGACGACCACATTCGATTGCACCATGGCGGTAGCGATAGCGAGCGGCGGCTCTTCGCCGGATTTCAGCCGTTCCTTCATGACGACGAGCATCGCCTCCGCGCCAAGCTGCTTGCCAGCCTCATACAGAGCTTCGGCAAGTTCCTTTTTCACATCATCCGCCACAACCAGGAAGGTTTCTTCCGCCTTTAGGCCGAGGCAGCTTTGCAATACATTTTTACTGATATCCACCAGCTGTTGATTCATCCGTCATCCTCCTTCAATCGCGCAGTGTCTGGAACTTCACGGTTCCATTATAACAGGATTTCCACGCGCGCCGTGTCAGATCATCTCAGATACCAGTTTGGCCATGATAGCATTGGATAAAACGACCGGCTTCCCGGACGTCCACGCTACCAGCTGGCGCGCTTCCTCCGTATACCCCATGCAGTCCAGCAAAATAATATCCGCCTTCTCCTTTAATTCCAGGGCTGCGGTACGGTAATGATCCGGATTGTTGACATAAGGGGAGGCGACGGCAAATACCGGGTTCATCCCGTAAGGGGTGTACTTGGGCTTCAGATTCTCCCGCTGTTCCTCCAGTGGCACAAGGACGCCAAAACGGCGTGGCCCCACCAGGGCTTTCACCGTCGGCGGAATAATATGATCCGGCTCGATCAGGTAAGAGGTACGTGTTTGCAATCCCGGAAATACGCCTGTGCAGAGCAATAAAATCTGCTCGATTCCCCGCTCCTCCAGATCATAGATTTTTTGCTGCAGAAGCGGCTGGATTTTGGAACGCCCCATAACTGTGGACTCACCGCTCACCAGACGGGAGGTTAGCACATAATCGCCCACCTCGGGCGCAAGCTGCTCATCAATGTACTCCTTGGTCATCCCGTCAAGCACGCCTATTTGCACAAGTTCGGCGCGTCCATCCAAATATTTCTCGATCATTGGCGCCACGTCGGTGCGCGGTGCCTGACCGATCGTGATCATTCCCAGTTGTTTCATTACCCCATTCACCTCCATAGTTTTTTGCGCACGCACATGCGAAACGGGAAAAAGAACAGCGGGGGAATACATCCCCCGCCGCCCGCTGCCATCCGTCAGCGGATTACTTTCCGCTGGTCTGCAAAATCTTCATGGAACCATACAGTGATGTAATGCGGTCAAATTCGGCAGCGTCGTAGAACGCGCAGGTTCCGTTGGTCGCTTCTTTCGCCACTTCCACAGCGAAGCGGACGGCGTCCGCAATATCCACCTCATGGCTTGCTCCGGTTCCGCAGCCCGGAACGATGGACTGCGCCGTGACGGCAACGCCGACCACCGGCGCATCCGTAGCTACCGCCGGCTGAAGAATGGAGTTGATATGATACAGATCATTTCCGTAAGGCGTAATATCCTGCATCGTCACAGGGAAGGTTACGGCGAATTTGCCGGTGGCCATCTCCATGATGCGCAGCAGATCTTCGCTGACGCGGAGAATGTATCCCTCCTTGACCGTAGGGGAGATGGCAATACCCTTGTGATTGATCACACGGTTGCCCTTGGTCGTGTCGATGGACAGAATGGCGTCCATTTCCGGCACCACTTCATGGGTGTTCATCGCCAGGATGTCCACAGGTGAATCCATGAAATCCACCGGCTCGTGCGGACGGGTTGGCGCATCCGGGCAAATATGGGTCGTTACGATCACATCGCCCTTCAGCTTGTCGCCTTTTGTTTGCATGTCGGCCAGCTTCAGCGCGGACGCGACAGCCGCTACGGCCCCGTCGGCGTCGGATACAAGACCGATCCGGCTCGGGCGCGCGCCGATGCCGCCAAGACGTCCGACAATGCCGAAGGTGGGCGCATCGCCTCCGCTGCTTTTGCCGTTCGTGCCCGGAATGAGAATTTTGATGAAGTCCGTGCTTCCTTTCTCGCCTGTAACCTTGGTGACGGTAAAAGTCACGTCCGGATAGCTGCTGAACAGCTTTTTAACCTGCTCGCCGTTTACAGATCCATTATCCAGTTCATCGATTGCAATCAGTGTTTGCTTAAGTGTCATGTTGTTATCCTCCAGTTAAATATTAGTGCAATCCCTGGCGGGCATTAGCCCAGATAAGGGATGACCGGCTTTTGAATGATATCTTCAACCGACTTCAACAATTTGGTGTTGCTCATGGTGGTGCTGAGCAGCAGGTTTTCCTTCGGAACGGTGATGACGGCGAGCTGCTGGCCTTTTTCCACCGTGGCCGTAATGACAGGCTTGCCTGTCTTGGCATCCAGCGTCATGATCAGGTCCGGGAAGGTGGCATAGCGCTGTCCGTCCTTTTCGAGCGTGATATATTCATTCCAAAATGTCATTTCGTAAGCATCGTCGATAACTACCGTACCGACGTCAAATCCCCCGGTGGTCTCCAGACTGAAATCCGTAACAGTGCCCATAGCGGCCACCTGCCCGCCGAGCAGGGATACGACAGCGCCGATCGCGGCCTCCCCCTGCTTGGAGAGCAGCGCTTCCCCGACGGCAATCGCTTGTGTAATGGCGCCAACCGCCCCGTTCGCTTTCGCATAGGCTGTGGTGACGGGGTTGCGTGCTACTGCCACGAGGCCACCCGCTTCCACAGAGGTCTTGCGGACCATGGTGGAAGCCTTGTCGAGCGATCCGGAGATGACCATCTCCGCGTAATGATCCCCTTGACCGCCGACCGCCGCCTGATGGGACACGTAACCCTCCATTTCCGTCAGGTTCATCGAACCCATCGTGCCGGTCGGGTGAGCACGGCCATTGCAGGCGAAATCGACGAGTGGAATGCCTGTCATGGCGGACTGGAACCAGCCGTTCACGGTCGTGCCAGCCCCGTTCTCGTTCGTATGGATGGCCTGAATCGGCCGGCCGATCTTCTGTGCCAGCAGCTCCAGCGTTCTGGTGTAATGGATCGGCTTGACGAACTGCTCCTTGGCAGCGGGAGCGCCCACAAGGGAGACGGTGACGAACAAATCGTCATCGGCGAATTCATCGATGGTGACCAGTTCGGGCTGGCCGACTTCAAGGGCAAGCCTTCCGATCTGCAGCCCGTCCTTGATCCAGCCACCACCTCCTCCGCCCAGAACAGCGCCGCCGTATACCGCATATTTCACAATTTGTTCATCCAGCTTGATTCTGGTCAATTCCGGCTCACCTCATTTGTTCATTTTAAAGATCGAGTTGAAGAAGCTGTAAAGCGCGTCTCCGGCGATAAACCCGGCTGCCAGAATGCTAAGGTTCGTTTCGGCTTTTCTGTTCGTTACCTTCAGTACAATGACACGGATCAGAATACCGGCCAGTACAGCCCAGCTCGCATTCGGGGTAGAGATCAGCAGGCCTGTTGCGAACAGAACGCCAAGCTGGCGGTGCGGTCCGCCGATCAACTGAACGATGGCTCCGGGAATAGCCCAGATCAGAAGCTGAAGGGCGACATCGCCGGAGGTGCCGGCCTGAATGGTGGATACATACACCTTGTCAATGGGCGGTACCAGATTTTGTGCAAAATAAGTTTGATAAGTCACGATAACGGTGATCAGGGCTACGCCGAACGCGATCAGAGAAGCAAGATACTGCTGCTTCCGGCCCTGAACCTCGAACTCTTTATCCTTGCCGTACCCGCGCAGAATGTATCCTGTCTTCAAGTCATAGCCCATATCCGCGAAGGCGGGGCCCGTAGCGGCGCTGAAGCCTGCCAGCAAAGCCAGCGCCAGCGGAGGAAATCCGATCATCATGCCGACGAGCAGGGTAATGAAGGCAACGGCGAAGGCCGGGAACCAGCCGGAGTGCATGGCCGCGATGCCGACAATGATTTCATGGACGAAGGCGGCGAAGGCGGCAAATACGATAAAGCCGATCAGCATGCCAAAGGACATGTGCGTAATCAGGCCGCTAATGATGGCGATGATCAGGGCAATGACAAGGTAGAGCAGAAAGCCGATGCCCAGCACCCGCCGTGCCTCATTGACCGGACGTGTGTATGCCTCGGCTTCAGCCGCTGCTTTCGCGGCTCCGTCTCCCCCCTGGTCCTTGGCCTTCGTTTTGCTGAAGATCAGGAAACCGGCCTGGATCAGAGCCACGATACCGGCGCCGATCATGAGGCCGTGGGCAATATACAGCTCGTTGACGTCAATGTTGAAAATAGGAACGGAATACTGCCGGATCAGCAGCCCGATACCGAACATGGTCAAGGCCCAGATATTGCCGATGAAGGCCACGCCGAAGGCGGACATCGGGATGTGCAGGATGGAGCCGATGAGGCCGATGAGCGTGCCGACACCGAGCAGTCCGGCGCGTTTGCCGCCCTTGTCCCCGGCGAGGATCGACTCAGCGGTGGCTACACCCGGAGCCCATGTGCCCGACGCAGGGAACAGCTTGGAGTCAAAGATTTTGTACAGAATCGCCGCATCGAGGAACATGGCGAGCGCCGCTCCGATCAGCATCGGCAGAATCAAATCCGGTTTACCCATCACAAACGGAATGCCGATCGGAATCAACAGGCTGTTGGCCGCTCCGAACGTGGCGGATGATATGGAGGTCTGTATGAGATTTTGCCGGTGTATCGATTTGAATCTATTGAGAATGGCAATGGGAATCCGTGCAATCAGCATGGCGATCAGGGCGCCGATAATGGCGGTGTTTGGCGTCACGCCCAGAGAGGTTACAATCTGCATGCCGATAATGGCTCCCAGAACACTGGTCACGATGATGAGAATCAGGGAGACCGGTTCAAAAATGGTCGGATGCTGCTGTTTTTGATTATCCATGGTTAACCCTCCTGCGGATCTATGATTTGAGTGCCGTCTTTACGGTTTTTTTGGAGTGAAAGAGCCCGGCAGTGATGAGGGGAATCATCCCTCTTTTAGTGGATCGGGTTATCGGTCACGGTTTGCAGGTAGAGGGAGGAGGCATACAGTCCCTCGGCTTCCACCGGATCAATCACGGAAATCCGCAGCTCGTTTCTAAGCACATCAGCCAGTCCGATGGTGGAGAAGCCGGTGCAGGCAAACTGGATGACCTTGGCTCCTTGATCGATAAGAGATTGCGCTGCCTCGATAGCTTTTTCGCGTCCGGATGGTGTCAGAATATCTGTCGTATTGGTGACTCCCTCGGGACGAAGATATTTGACCAGCCGGCTGCCAAGCAGGCCTGATACAACTGCAGGAGCCTCCTCCGTGATGCCCATAACGCCAACGGGAAGGCCGGTAGCGAGTGCACTGTAGGATGCGGCACTGCCTGCGCCAATGACCGGAATGGACACGCTTTGCCGAAGGGCGTCGATGGCCGGGTCCGCTGCGCAGCTGATAACCAGCACTTTGCAGCCATCGCGCTCCATGCTTTTCCCCAGCTCCACGATCTTGGGGTTGGCGATTTCTTCCGTTACATCATCATAGATGCCCAACGGCTGATCCGGGATGCTCCGACTCATCACATGAACACCGTACTTTTCTATAATGACTCTTCCGTGCTGTTCCAAAACGTCCATACTATCGGTTGTAAAAACACGTATTAAGCCTATCATTCAGTTCAACCTCCTCCGTGTGATGTTATTTAACATTGTAGAGAGCTGCTTAAATATAAACAATGTACTCATATGCCAAAACAAACAGAGGGTCATTGTGCTCAAAGCACAATGACCCTCTGTTTAATCCGTTTTTTTAACCAGATAAAAAACACTGCACAGCTGGTACATCAGCCGGTTGACAGAGTTATCCAGATCAATGTCAGTCAGCTCTTTAATCCGGTCAATCCGGTATTTGACAGAGTTGCGGTGAATATACATACGGGTGGCCGTTTCCATCAGACTGCCGCCGGTCGTCAAATAATAATAGAGCGTCGTTACCAGGTCCGTATCATTTTCTTTGTCATATTTGACCAACCGGCCCAAATTGCGGTCGATGACCGTATCGAAGTTAACAAAGCTTCCAGCTTCCAGCATCAAGCTGAGCATTTCAATTTGTTCGAACGAGTAAATATGCGGTTCGCGATCCAGTCTGGTGCCGATGGCAACAGCCTTGCGGGCCTCCATGTACCCGGCATTGAGCTCCCACAGAGGCCTTTTGCTGCCAAAGCCGACGCGGATAAGGCTCCAGCGCTGGAGAAACGGCGTCAGGCACTGAATCCACTCCTTGTGCGGCTGCTTTCTCGCTGTGGAGTCACCTGCCGCGGTGGACAGCAGAAGCAGCAGCCGCTCCCCTTGCGGGAGCACATAGCCGCGTACCTTGCGTTTCGCGGCTTCCTGATGAACCAGCTCTTGCAGCTGCATCGCAAAAGAGGAGCCTTCGTTGTATAGCTGCTGTCCCCCCTCGATCAGGCAAACCTCCCATGTCCAGTGGGGCTGCAGGCCGAGCTGTCTGCCCTTGTCTTCAACCTCCTGCCTGGACGGGTGAACGCCCATGAGCAGCTCCTCAAAAAAGCTGCCCTGCAGCCGGAGCTCGGTGTCCTTGGCGATTTTGCTCCGCATCAGCTCCAGAGCAAACACAAGCCTGGCCTGCTCGATACACACCAGATCCAGCTCGTCCAGCTCCTCCTTGGCAACGACCAGCTTGCCCACGAGTTGATTGTCCACCGTAATTTCCCAATGGGAGCGGTCCCCGCTGCGTTCGGAAGAGGCAGTATACGAGGAGGAGACAAGCATTTCCCCAGTCTTGTCCACAATGCAGATCCCTGATCCGATCAGCTTCGCCACATGGTCGGCCACGGCCTGAATGCCGCGGTTGTTCAGCACAAGATGTGTCAATGTCGTGTACACCTCTTCAGACCTTCTGAGCAGGGCAGCCTGCTTGTCAACAATCTGCTCCATCACCGTAAATGTGATGTCTATATAAGGCATGCCGGGAGGCAGCTCAATCACGGGAATGTGATAGAGATTGCTCATATCCACCATATCCTGAGGGACCCTGCCGATGAAGCGTTCCGGTTTGAAGGCAAGCGCAGCCCCGTCGGCATGAGCCAATTCTTCCACAAGTCCCGCTAGCAGAGAAGGGTCATCCCGCACCGAATAACCGGTCGTCATGATCATTTCTCCTTCACGCAGCCAGGACTTGATATCAGGCACTTCCAGAATATCAATGTAACGTACAACCCGGTCGAGGCCCTGATCTCCGCTGAGCAGCCTTGCATCCTTGAAGAAAGGAAGCTTGAGCAGCTCCCGCACCGTCAACCCGCTTCGATTCATATTCCTCACCCTGTTTCCGCTTTTAGTTGTTGATAAGTCTATCCCAATTTTTCTTGCCTGTCCTTACATTCTATGTAATTTATTGATTGAAAAGTATGGATATATACTGACCAAAGGTTAATTAATATAACATAAAGGGGAAATGGAGCGGCGGATGCAGAAGCAAACCGTATTGGGAGATGAAAAAAACGGGATGCTCCCGCTCACCCTGGGAATAAGCAGAAGAGCACCGCCCATACTCATTACGATCATGAGGTGGCGGCGCTCTTTTGCGTAATCGCTTATACCTGGTTATAGCTGCTTCAGCAGGTCTGCAAGCGTGGCAAATACATAATCAGGTACAATTTTGCTTTGCAGCAGGTCCTCGGGGGTGGTAACTCCGGTCAGAACGAGCGCTGTATGCACTCCGCTGTTCATTCCCATCATCATGTCGGTCTCCAGACGGTCCCCGATCATAAGGCAGCGTTCCGCCTCAAGTCCTGAACTCCGCAGGGCTTGCTCTGTATAGTAGGCGGAAGGCTTGCCGGTCATGGCGTGAATGCGGAGGGTGCTCGCTGCTTCAATCGCTTTGGCGATAGGCCAGGAATCGGGGATAATTCCACCTGGCACCGGGCAGAACGGGTCCGGGTTAGCCACGATAAAACGGGCTCCGTTCCTGACCGCCGTCATCCCGGCTGCCAGCTTGTCATACGTGAATTCCCGGTCCAATCCGACAATCAGATGGGTTGCCGACAGCGGGTCCTCCGTTAGCACAATGCCCATGCCGTCCAACTCCTGCGCGAGCGCGCGCTCTCCAATTACGAGCGCCCGTACCTTCTGCTGCTCCTGCAGCAGATACGTGGCGGCCGCATAGCCTGCTGTCATGATATCATCGTATTCCGGATTCAGCCCCATAGACTGCAGTCTGGATCGGCACTGTTCACGGGTATACACCGTCGTATTGGTCAGGTACATGACCTTTTTGCCCAATTGGTGCAGATGGGCGATCAATTCGCCTGCTCCGGGCAGAAGCTTGCTGCCGGTATAGATCGTTCCGTCAAGATCAAAGAAATAGGCCTGATACCGGGACGGGTCCAGCTCCCTGATCATCCTGTCTCCTTGGATTGTGCCATGTAATTTCAAAGGATTATAGCGCAAGATTCTGCTGAAGCAGCTGCTTTCCTTTCTCCAGCTGATTCAGGTCCGTACCGGGCGCATACTCCAGGATTAATTGGCAAGGAGCCTCCACTTCCCGCAGCGCATCGTAAATTGGCTGCCAATCAATAGACCCTTCTCCAATAGGCAGATGCTCGTCTCCTTCGCCAGAATTATCATGAATATGCACGGAGCAGAGACGGTCCTTCACGCTGCGGATCATGCCGGGAATATCCCAGCCATTCAAGCGGGCATGCCCTGTATCAATCAGGTAGCCCGCAGTTGCATCGATTCCGTCCAGACAGCGCAGATACTCCTGCTCCGAGTAGATGGATGCCCCTTTGTAGCCTACATTTTCCACGGCCAGCTTGATGCCAAGCGGCTTCGCCACCCGGCAAAGCTGCTCCAGGTAGTCCTGCGCGCGTTTCTGCGCGGTTGCTTTATCAAAAGCGGGGGAGAAGCTGAAGCCGGGATGGATCACTACGTGCTCCGCTTCGATATCATGAGCGAATTCAATGGCTTTTTTATACTCCTCATAGGATGCTGTGCGAATCGCCTGGTTTTCGCTGGTCAGATTCGTGTCCCATGCCGGTGGATGGACGGAGAAGGCGGCGCGATAGCGCCGCAGGGTTTTTCCCATTTTACGGATCTGCTCGTCCATGTCGTCCCATTGGATACCGTCCATTAATAGCTCTATCTTATCGGCTCCATGCTCCAGCAGCTGTTCCACGTTCTCCTCTACGGGGCGGGTCAACAAAGGCAGGTCGGAGTAGCTGATTTGCTTATTCATGCTGAAATTTCCTCCTCAAGGTTGTATAAATGTATGAAAAATAAAATAATTACGTGTAAATGAGCTTGTGGTGCTGCAGTTGAAGCTGTACCTGATCGCCCTCGTTCAATTGAATATCATTGGGTACGTCGAGCAGCAGCTTCTGTCCCGCGGCCTCGGCGATGACTCTGTAGCGCTCGCCGAGAAAAATGCTGTCCCGGATGCGGACCGGAAAGCCTGTCCCGCTGGAAACCTCAACGGAAATATCTTCCGGTCTGAGGAATGCCTCTACCTCTTCGCCTTCCTCAATATCACGCGTTCCGTGATAGGGGGAGAGGGCAAATCCGAAATGCACGGACCAGCCTTCCTTGGTGCGGACAGCCTGTCCCTTCAAGCGGTTGACCTGCCCCACAAATTGGGCCACAAAGGGAGATTTCGGCTGATGATAGATTTCCTTGGGCGTGCCAATCTGCCGGATCACACCCTTATCCATCACCGCAATCCGGTCGGCGGTGGCCATGGCTTCCACCTGGTCATGTGTGACATAGACGGTTGTAATGTTCAGCTTGCGGAAGAGCTGGGCCAGCTCAATCCGCAAATACTCCTTGAGCTTGGCATCCAGGGCGGTGAGGGGCTCATCCATCAGCAGAATTTTGGGCTCTGTGGCCAAAGCGCGCGCCACCGCCGCCCTCTGCTGCTGCCCGCCGGACAGTTGGGCAGGTTTGCGGTCCTTCAGTTCCTGCAGGTTCATCAGCTCCAGCATGTCCTGCACTTTTTTTTGAATCTCCTGCTTGCTCTTCTTGCGGAGCTTCATGCCAAAGGCAATGTTTTGCGCAACGGTCATGGTCGGAAACAGCGCATATTGCTGGAACACCAGCCCGATATCCCGTTTCTCGGGGGGCAGATGGCTGATCTCTTCGCCATTCACGGTGATGGAGCCGCCGCTCGTCTGCTCCAGTCCGGCGATCATGCGCAGCAGGGTGCTTTTGCCGCATCCCGAAGGTCCGAGCAGAACCAGCACCTCGCCATGGCGGATTTCCAGATGAATGGGCTCCAGTGCCTTCGTCCCGTCCGGATACGTCTTGTGCACTTCATGAATATGGATATAGGGTTTCCCCATCATTAGACTCCTCCTCTGTTATACGCGGCAGACTGGTTCAGCTTGTGCAGGATGAACATGACAGGCACCGCAATGACCAGAAATACCACGGTATACGCGCTCCCGATCTCGATCCGCAGGGATGAATAGGCTTCATACAGGCCTACAGGCAGAGTGACCTTGAGCGGTGTATACAGGAAAAAGGTCATGTTGAATTCTCCGAGCGACAGCAGGAACACCAGCATGGCTCCCGAGAGCACGGCTGATTTGATGCTTGGCAGAATCACATGGAAGAAGCGGTAGAACGGCCCGGCCCCGAGTGTCGCCGCGCTCTCGTCGAGCGCCTTGAAGCTTTTGGTGCGGAGCGTGCCGAGCACGGTTCTGAAGATTAACGGGAACGTCACAATGACATGTCCGATCAGAATCAGCCAGCCGGCTTCCCGGAGCGGGGCATAGGTCTGAATCAAAGCCAGCGCTATCGCCACGCCGGGTACGGCAATCGGCAGGGTCAGAATCTCCTCCAGCACCATCATCCAGCGGCTGCCCGATCTGGAGAACTGGTAGGCTGTCATCGTGCCAAGCAGGACATTAATGAAGACCGTTGCGATGGCTATCACCAGTGTGAAGAGTACGGTAGGCCCGTAATAATGGAACACATCCCGGTACCACTTCAAGGTCCAGCCCGATGCGAACAGGCTTGAACCCCAATAACCGGCGAAGGAACCGATCACCGTAAAGAGCAGGGGGACGATCATGAACAGGCTGACGATGACAATCAAGGCATACATGAAGCCTTTGCCCAGCTTTTGCATATTAGCGCATCCCCCTCTCCAGAATGATCCGGTTCATCACATTCATCAGTACGCAGATGATCCCGATCACCACCGCGATGGCGCTGGCGACTTCGATCTTGAAGCTCAGCGTGAATTCGTTGTACATCAGAATCGGCAATATATCGAAGTCATTAGCCAATGTGAACGCCGTGCCGAACGCGCTCATGGACGTCGAGAAGGCCAGCGCGCCGGATGCAATGAAGATCGGGAACACCGTCGGCAGCACGACGTAACGAACCGCCTGCCATGGCGAAGCTCCCATCGTTCTCGCCGCTTCCTCCAGGGTCCGGTCGAAATGCTGAATGGCTCCGTACAGCGACAAAATCACCCGCGGGATTTCAAAATACAAATAAGCCAGGAAAATCCCCATAATCGTATAAGCGAAAGCCATAGACGGCGTCCCTGTCAGCCACTTGCTGAGCATCGGCAGCACGCCCGTCGTGCCGAACAGAATGATAATCATGAACCCTACCACAACGCCAGGCAGGGACATCGGGAAGGTCAGCAGCGTAAAATACAGCGTTTTGCCTCTGAAATCGTTCCGTGCCAGAAAAAAAGCCAGTACCCCCGCCAAAATGAGTGAGGATACGGTTGCGGCAAGCGCGAGCAGGAGACTGTTCACGAGCGCTTTGAAATAGTAGGGATCGGCGAGCATTTGGGCGTAATTGTCCAAAGTCAGCGCTCCGCCGTCCTCACTGCGCAAGCTCGCCAGCACCAGAATGACTAACGGATAGAGAAAAAAGAAGCTGAAGATGATGACAATCGGCGTTAAAAAATAGATTCTGTGTCTGGCCATGCCTCTCTCCTTTGCATCATTTGCTTGCTGTCACGTCACTTTTCCAGCGTTCGTTGACTTCGGACTGCACCTTGTTCATTTGCTCATAATCCACGCTTTGCACCCGCTCGTAGTCCTGTTCCGGAAGGAATTTGTCCATGGTTTCCTGCGGAATGTTCACATTGCGGATCGGGCGGACGTAGCCGGCCGCGAACAGCTGCTGGCCATCATCGGACAGCATGAAGTCGATATACTTCTTGCCGTTTTCCTGATTTGGCCCATTTTTGACGAGAGACACGATATAAGGGACCTTGAGCGAGCCCTCCTGTGGAATGACGACTTCAATAGGGGCATTGTCGTTATATTTCATCGTGTATCCATTAAAATCGGCGTCAATGAGGATGGGAATCTCACCTTTCATCACTTTGGCCGTAGCGGTCTGCTTCGGATGAATGGCGCCGTTTTGCTCCAGCTGCTGCAAATACTTCATGCCAGGGTCCCAATTTTCCAGCGTTCCGCCCATGGCGATATTGGCGGCCGTGATGACACTGTAGCCCACTGCGGCAGAGGTTGGGTCCAAGAAACCGACTTTATCCTTATACTCTGGCTTCAGAAGGTCCGCCCAGGACTTCGGTACAGGCACATCGCCGAGTGCGTCTTTGTTGACAATAAAAGCAATCGCTCCGTAGTGAATGGCCATCCACTTGCCGTCAGGGTCTTTCAGTTCGTCCGGAATTTCATCGAAATGCTCCGGCTTGTAGGCTTCAACGATATCCTCCTGCACCGCCTGCGGTCCAAAAGTAATGCCCAGGTACGCCACGTCAGCGACAGGCTTATTCTTCTCGGCGATCAGCGCGGTCATCGCTTGTCCGCTGTTCTTGTTGTCAGCCGGAACACGAATGCCCGTCTCTTCCAGAAACTTCGCCTGAACCGCCTCCCAGTTGGCCCATAACGGCGGATTGTTGTACGCAATCGCTACCTTGCTTCCGCCGGCTCCACCTGTACCCGCCTGTGCGGCCCCATTCGTGCTCGTTCCTGTTGAGCATGCAGCCAGAGACAATGCCAGCACTGCGCTCACTGTGCCTAATACCAGTTTCTTCATCATTTCTACATACCACCTGTTCCTGAAAATTTTTGTTGCCATAAAACAGCCGAATGTAAAAAGAGACCATAAAAAACACATAGGTATCCCTTTGTCACATTCAAAAAAGGATAGCTATGGGTTCTCATCGTCTCCACCCAAGTTATCAATTATGAAATTCACGGTACCGGGCATGGATGCGGTTTTTGCTTGTGCTTGGCAGCAGTTTACAGATTCCACAGCTCTGCCCGGCTCAGCGATACGGCATCCGCTCCTGCTTTCAAGGCTTCCTTCACTTGCTCATGTGTTGAAATGAGCCCGGCGGCAATAATGGGCAAGCCTGTCTCTTCCCGAAAAGCCGGAATAATGGAAGGGGCAATCCCCGGCATAATCTCGATCGCATCCGGTTCGTTCTCCTTGATACTGCGAATCGCGGTATGAAATGATCCGGTATCAATCAGGAACACACGCTGAACCGTTAGCAGACCTTCCTTCTTGGCTGCGCGAATCATGGCGCTCTTCGTGCTCACGATGCCTGCAGGACGTACATGCTCGGCCAGAAGGGCAACAGCTTCCTTATCGTTGGAGAGTCCTCTAACGAGATCTGTATGCACAAATACGGGCTTCAGCTTGCTCAGCTCCTGAAATTGCGGCTCTAGCAGATTTGTAACCTTTCCATGCATCAGCAGCACCGCGCACACTTTGGAACGGACGGCCAACGCCAACTGGTCATGCTCCGCTGCGGCAATGATGGAATGAGTATAGAGCAGCTCTCTGATATTCATGGGCTTTCCTTCTTCCTTCGTAATCACGCTCTTTTTCAACAATAATCGACATTTGTTAACGCAATATCAACGCAGTATAAAATTATTAATCCTTTTTGTTAAAGAACATAGAAACTCCCACAAAATAGAAATCCTCATAACGTCATTTTTTTATTTTGTCTAAACTAAAAAGATTAGTTAAAATAACGTGTGAAAGGTCGTGCTTATTCTATTGATGACCGCTTTCATAAAGCGGAGAGAAAAGGGGAATCCGAATATGTCACCAAGGCAAGGGCTTTCCCTGCAGAGGGTGCTGCAGGCGGCGGAGGAGATCGCCAACGAACAGGGGATGGGGGAGGTGACACTGACGACGCTCGCAGGCAAGCTGCAAATTCGCCCGCCTTCCCTCTATAACCATATCAGCGGAATGGCGGGATTGCGCAGGGAGCTTGCCATGTACAGCATGAGAGAGCTGGAGGAAGTGCTTGCCCGGTCTGCCGTCGGTCATGCGGGACGGGAGGCTGTTCTGAACATGGCGGCGGCCTATATTGAATTTGCCCGCACCCGCCCAGGGTTATATGAAGCAATGATGCTTGCGCCCAATTTAAAGGATGAGGAAGTTAGACGTATTAGCGATAAGGCGGCGGAGGTTGTGTTCAGGGTGCTGTCTGCCGGATACTCCTTGACAGAAGAGGAGGTCGTGCATGCGGTGCGCGGTTGGCGGAGTCTACTGCATGGATTTGCATCCATTGAGGGCAGCGGCGGTTTCGAAATGCCTGTCGGGAAGGATGACAGCCTCCGGTTTGTCATGGACATTTTCACAGCAGGTCTTGAGCAAATACGCCATCGGCAACCCAAAAACTAATTTTGTTATTGATAAAACTAATTATATTAGTTAAAATCAAAGCATCAAATGAAAGGGGGACGCCGTCCTATGCGAGTTCAAAGCAGACAGCATTTGCACCAGTTGACTTTTCTTCCGGATTTTTTTCCTGTGAATTGTTATTTGGTCGAGGAGGAGGGGGAACTGACACTGGTGGATGCTGCGCTCCCTTCTAGTGTAAAGGGCATTATCAGCACGGCGACACGGATCGGAAAACCGATCACCCGCATTGTACTTACCCATGCGCATAATGATCATGTCGGCTCTCTGGATGCATTGAAGCAGCATTTTCCGGAGGTTCCTGTATACATCTCGCGCCGTGATGCGCGGCTGCTGGCTGGCGATGTGTCCCTGGACCCTGCCGAGCCCAACGTTCCGGTGCGCGGCGGGATTCCATCCAAGCTGCATACCCGGCCGGATATCCTCCTTGAGGAGGGAGACCTGGTTGGATCTCTGCAGTCAGTCAGTTCCCCCGGACATACGCCCGGCTCCATGGCATTTATGGATACCCGGACAGGCGCCCTGCTTGCGGGCGATGCCTTTGTAACACGCGGAAGGGTTGCCGTTGCCGGGAGAGTGGTCCCGCTCTTTCCCTTTCCGGCACTGGCGACCTGGCACAAGGAGACGGCCTGGCACAGTGCCCGCAAGCTGCAGGAGATGAAGCCTTCGCTGCTGGCTGTCGGCCACGGGCCCATGATTGACGCACCGCAAGCGGCCATCCAAGAAGCGGTGGAGGATTTCGGACGCCGGCTTGGTATTTAACAATTCTAACGGGTGCCACAGCCGCTATTGGTGCCAAGATCGTTGATTTCAAATTCTAGCGGTTGCTATGGCGCTTATTTTACTAAACCCGGTTCTTTTCGCTTAGATTAAGGCAAATAACGGCGGTCGCAACCGTTAGAATCTAGAAAAGGCCTTTTTTCGTAAAATAGCAGCTGCTGCAACCGTTAGATTCCCAGTGGGCGCAATATCGGCTCGAAAACATGAGCTTTTGCGGAAATCTGGAAAGGATCAGGGCTGCAAGTTGTCTTGTGAAGAAGCTAATGCAACGTTAGGGGCTGTTCCTCAGCTATATTCATAGCTTTTGGAACAGCCCCGTTATAGTTCTGGTGCCTCTGACACCAGGAAAAGTTATACCCCCGAATACGCCATGAAGCCGCCGTCCACCGGAATGACGGTGCCGGTTACGAAGCCGGAAGCGGTGTCGTCGGCGAGCCAGAGCAGCGTGCCGAGCAGATCCTCCGGCACCCCGAAGCGCCGCATCGGGGTGTGGGCGATGATCTTGGACGAGCGCTCGGTGAGCGAGCCGTCTTCATGGGTGAGCAGCTGCCGGTTTTGCTCTGTCAGGAAAAATCCCGGAGCGATCGCGTTCACCCTTATACCCGCTTCGGCCAAATGCACAGCCAGCCACTGGGTGAAATTATTGATGGCCGCCTTGGCGGCGCTGTAGGCTGGAACCTTCGTCATCGGGCTGGGAGCGCTCATGGAGGAAACATTGAGCACGACAGCGCCCGGACGCCCGATCATCCCTTTGGCGAACACTTGTGTCGGAATTAAAGTTCCGACGAAGTTCAGGTCCAGCACATTACGGAAGCCCGGTACGCTCAGATCAAAAAAGGTCGCCACTCCCGGCTGATCCAGGTCCTCGGGGGAAAATATCTCGCGGCTCGTGTTGGCGCTCGGATGGTTGCCCCCAGCCCCGTTAATAAGGATGTCACAAGGGCCGAGCAGGCGGCGTACCGTTTCCTCGGCTTGCTTCACGCTTTCGGGATCGGTCACGTCACAGGCCACCGCAACAGCTTCTCCGCCATTCGAACGAATCTCCTGAGCCAACTGTTCACCTTTTTCGGCAGTACGGTTCAGAATGGCAACCCTGACGCCCTGGCGGGCAAGCTCTTTCGCCATAGCGCTGCACAGCACACCGGAACCGCCAGTCACGACAGCTGTTCTTCCGGATAAGGCCGGGTGAAGGGGAAGAGCGGTCATCGTACGGCCTCCTTAGCACCTGCAGGCACATGCGCACCGCGCTGGTAGGCGTCCCACAGACCCCATAAATACATGATGCCAAGCGCCCGGTCATACAGGCCGTAACCCGGTCTGCACTGTTCATCCCAGATGTGGCGGCCATGATCCGGCCGGGCATAACCGGTAAAGCCGACATCGTGGTAGGCCTTCACAATACCGGAAATATCGACGGTCCCGTCCTGTGTCCGGTGTGAGGTCTCGATAAAGTCGCCGTTATCGAATACCCGCACATTGCGGATGTGGGCGAACGGGATGCGGTCGGCAAATTCGTGAATCATCGCGATGATGTCGTTATCCGGGTTGGCGCCAAGCGAGCCGCTGCACAGCGTGATGCCGTTCGCCGGACTGTCATGCAGCGCCAGAAATTTACGCAGATTGTCCTGGCCTGTAATGATGCGCGGCAGCCCGAAGATCGGCCATGGCGGATCATCAGGATGGATGGCCATCCGGATTCCGTTCTGCTCCGCAACAGGAATGACAGCATCCAGGAAGTATTGCAGGTTTTCCCACAGATCCTCTTCAGTCACGCCTTTATAGGCTTCAAACAGCGACGTGAGATGCTCGAGGCGCTCCGGCTCCCAGCCGGGCATCGTGAGCGTGCTGTTTTCGTTAATCTGCCGCACCAGCTCGAACGGGTCGGTGCCATGAATTTTGGATTTCTCAAAAAAGAGCGCAGTAGCTCCGTCTTCCGTTTCCTTGTGCAGATCGGTCCGTACCCAGTCGAACACCGGCATGAAGTTATAGCAGATCACCTTAACGCCGACCTGGGCCAGCTTCTCTATGGTGCGTATGTAGTTCCCGATATACAGATCACGTGTAGGCCGCCCCAGCTTGATATCTTCATGCACATTGACGCTCTCCACCACATCCAGATGCAGCCCGGCCTGATCGGCCTGCCGCCGGATTTCCATGATCTTCTCCATAGGCCATTCTTCGCCTGCAGGCACATCATGCAGCGCCCATACAATGCCCTCTACACCCGGAATCTGCTTAATTTGCTGCAAAGAAACCGTGTCATTGCCTTCTCCAAACCAGCGAAATGTCATTCGCATAGTAGTCCCGCCTTTCTTTTAATAGATAACGCTTACAAAATACTGCCGCTCCCGCGGAACAGGCGCCATCCGCCTGAACCTTGGCAAGAGCTCATTTAAAATATTCGGGATACTGCTCCCGGAGGACACTCAAATCCGCCACGCCCAGATTCAAGTGGTCGTGCATGATCCGTTCAGCGGCGTCCGGGGACTGCTCACGGATCGCTTCCACCATCCTGCTGTGCTGCTCATAGAGATGGTCCCAATGCGGATTCGTATCAAGCCGCAGCATCCGCACCCGGTTAAAATGGATGTTCATCTGCTGCATGACGGTCCAGGTTGCGAGCTTGCCGCAGCCTTCGAACAGGATGCGGTGAAATTCCTCATCCAGATCGAACAGCCGGTGTCCATCATGGACTTCAATACTGTCCCGCTGCCGCGCCAGATTCGCTTCCAGCTCCGCAAGCTGCGCCTCAGGGAAGCTTGCGCAGGCCAGGCGTATCACGGCGCATTCCAGCTGCTCGCGCATGAAGCGAGCCTCCTCAACAAGTCCTGTGTCGATCAGGGATACTTTTGTACCGCGCTGCGGCAGCACCAGCACCAGCCCTTCCTGGGCGAGTCTGACGAAGCTTTCGCGTACCGGAGTCCGGCTGACCTGAAAGCGGATGGAGGTTTCTTTCTCGGACAAGGCGGTACCGGGCGGCAGTTCAAGGCTCATCATCTGCTCCTTCAGCCGGACATAAACGGAGTTTCCGGCCGATCCGCTCTGGCGGTACATGGTTTCATCCATGTATTCACCTCCTTATTCACCATACTACCATACAAGTATGGTAGTTGACATCCATTTTTTCAGTGAGGATGCAAAATCACGGGCGTCACGAGGCTGAGAACGCCAAAAAGCCGCGATCTCGAGCGATCACGGCTTTGCCACTCTGCTATAAATGTCCGGAAATTTAAGCTTTAAGCTGATTTACAAGCTTGGCAACAGCCTCGTCCAGAGCAACAGCCGGACGGCCGAGCAGGGCTTCAAAGTCGCTCCGGCTCACTTCGAGCGCGCCTTCCCGGATGGCGGACTGGATGCCGGTCACGATCGGCAGCGCCTCCTGCGGCACGCCGACTTCGGACATGACGCGGCCGTAGGCCTCATCATCGACATGCTGCACAGGCACCTCACGGCCAAGCGTTTTGGACAGGGCGGCCGCCAGGTCGTCATAGGTTGCGGGAGCGCCGGACAGCTCATAGATCGTATTCTCATGTCCGCTGCCTGTCAGCACAGCTGCGGCGGCCGCTGCATAATCCTCGCGCAGTGCCCAGCCGACTTTGCCGCTGCCTGCGGATACAGTTACGGGAGCACCTGCCAGCACGCCCTGAATCACGCCGAGCTCGTTCTCCAGATACCAGTTATTTCTCAGGAAAGAATAAGGGATGCCAGTCTTCTTGATGGTTTCCTCCGCAGCGCGGTGAACCGGTGCGAGGAACAGAGGATTTTCATCGGCGTTGGACACACTGGTGTAGGCGATAAAGCTGACACCCGCGCTTTGTGCCGCGGAAATGGCGTTCTGATGCTGACGAATCCGCGTATCGTTGTCGTCCGTAGCGGAAATAATCAGCAGGCGGTCGATGCCGGCGAAAGCTTTATCAAGCGAAGCGAGATCATCAAAATCGCCTTGTCTTACTTCGACGCCGCGAGCGGCCAGGGTGTCCGCTTTACGAGGGTCACGCACACTTACAGCTACGTTGTCCGCCGCAACTTTGGCGAGCAGGTTATCAACCACTTTTGCACCGAGTTGTCCGGTAGCGCCGGTTACTAATATTTTCATACGAAATCATCCTCCTTAATATTTTGGAGCAGCTATACTAAAGTTGTTGCATTGTAACTATAATAGTTACAATTAAATCAACTGTCAAGCTTTCTTTTTTATCAGCTCAGGCCTGAAATCTACCGTATCGTCGCCCTGCGTCCATCTTCGTTATGTGAAATTTCTTCCACCTTATTATATCAAATGTTGTCTGAAACATGCGGGAGAAGGCTGAGCTGTGTGCGCCTGATCTTATCCGTAGCAAAAATAAAGCCGCGATGCATCAATGCTCGCGGCTTTGGCGGGTTGTGGGGTATTATTTTTTCGAATCCAGGAGCTTGAAAATAATTTCCGCATTTTGCGTGTTGTCAATCAGTCCGGCAAACTGCTCGCTGCTCGGTCCGTAGGCGTATACAGGAACATCTTCTCCGGTATGGCCGCCTGTGGTCCAACCGGTGAACGAACGGGTGTCAAAAATCTTTTCAATCGCATTATCGATTTCAGTAGCATCCTTCGCAGCAGCGGCAGCATCCTTGACGGATTGCAGCTCTTCTTCCGTGAAGTCCAGAGATACATATTTTTTCAGCGTTTCTGCCGGATCAGCGCCTGCCGCAATTTCAGCAGCCATAAAATCTGGCGTGCGTGTAGCGGCTTTGATCGGTGTCACATCAAAGTTATACTCTCCATTCGCGCCGACAGAGAGGCCGCCGGTGGAGTGGTCCGCTGTTGCTACGACCAGCGTATTGCCGTCTTTTTTGGCAAAATCAATAGCCGCCTTGAAGGCCTTCTCGAAATCAGCCATTTCACTCATCGCGCCCACCACATCGTTATCATGTCCTGCCCAGTCGATTTGGCTGCCTTCCACCATGAGGAGGAAGCCTTCTTCGTTTTTGCTCAGACGCTCAATAGCTGCATGGGTCATCTCTTCCAGAGAAGGTGTCTCTGGTTTGCGGTCAATGGCTTTATCAAGTCCGCCATCAGCGAACAATCCCAGCAGCTGGTCATGCTTGTCATTAAGCAGTCCCTCGCGGTTAGTTACGTATCCGAAGCCGGCTTCCTGGAACTCCTTCGACAGATCGCGGTTTTCACGGACAAAGTTCGTCAGGCCGCCGCCGAGCAGCACATCGATTTTATGCTTGCCGTTGATCATTTCATCGAAATAATCGTCAGCGATGGCATCCATATTTTTGCGGCTGATATCGTGAGCGCCGAAGGCGGCAGGGGTTGCATGCGTAATTTCGGAGGTGGCGACAAGGCCAGTCGATTTGCCCAGCTCTTTTGCCCGTTCCAGAACGGTTTTCACGTCGGTTTGGTCGTTGTCGACCGCGATGGCGGCGTTGTAGGTTTTGACACCTGCCGACATGGCTGTAGCTGCTGAGGCGGAATCCGTAACGTTTTGGGACTCGTCCTCAGGGTAAGTCATTTGTGTTCCGACCAGGTATTTATCAAATTCGGTTTTTTCCATCACAGGTGTGGAAGGATCATCCTTCATATAGCGGTAAGCGGAAGTATAGGATTGTCCCATGCCGTCGCCGATCAGGAAGATCACATTTTTCACGTTGCCATTGGTATTAGCGCCGGCAGCCTCTGCACCAGGGGCCCCGGACAGAATCGTTGAAGTGCCCAGGGTCAAGCCGAGCGCAACGGGAAGCATTTTTCTCATCATTCTATTTTTCATTATTAACCCTCCCATGTTTATTTTGAATGAATACATGACAGCTTGTTCATATCAAACATTAGTTGTTTATTGTTAGAGGGGAATGGGATTTATGTAAAGTTTATGTAAATCGGCAGAACAAAAAAATCAAGATTCCAAATTCGGAACCTTGATTATGGAGAGTGCCCTATTGGATCGTTAGTGCTGGCGGCAGCTGCCGCCTATTCGAGATTGGCGTGCTTGCCGTACATGCTTACTGTTGTTTGTTTGGTTATTTCCATGATCTTCAGCACGACCGCATCACCGAACAAGAGCAAGCTCTGCTCAAAAAGGGAGCCCATCGGCTGGATGGTTTTGTATTGCGCATTCGCCGGGTCCTTCTGTGAGCCGGGAAGCGGGACCACGATATCCGCCACGGAGGCGATATAGGACTGAGGAGCGGTGGTGAGCAGGGCAACGGAAGCGCCCAGCGATTTGGCCTTGTCCGCCATGGCCGCAAGACTCCTGGTTTCACCCGAGCCGGAGCCGATGAGCAGCAGGTCCCCACGGCCGATTCCGGGCGTAACCGTCTCGCCGACGACATGACTGTTCAGGCCAATATGCATAAGCCGCATGGCGATGGATTTGACCATAAAGCCGGAACGGCCTGCGCCGGCCATGAAAATTTGCCCAGCCTCCATAATGGCGGAAGCCAGCCGGTCAGCTTCTTCACCGGAGACGGCCTCCGGCGCTCTTTCAAGCTCCTTGATGATTTCCGACAAATATTGAACCGTCTGCATGTCGGTCAGGCACCTTGATGAATCAGCTGTTTCATTTGAGCCGCAACCGCCTGTTTATCGCTTTCTCCTGTAATGCCCCCGCCTACAATGACAAGATCCGGTTGTACGGCAATCACCTCGGGCAGAGTGCCAAGCTTGATTCCGCCCGCTACCGCAGTCCTGGCATGCTTCACTACACTTTTGACTGTTTTCAGGGCTTCAAAAGGACTTTCACCTTCAGCCTGCAAATCATAGCCTGTATGCACGCAGATGTAGTCGACACCTAGAGCGTCTACTTCTTTAGCCCGCTGCTCCAGGTTTTTGACGCCGATCATGTCTACGAGGATCTTTTTCCCGCCTTGTGTTCTGGCTTCTTCAACAGCGCCCCGGATGGTTGCATCCTCGGCCACCGCCAGAATCGTCACGATGTCCGCTCCCGCTTCGGAAGCCTTCATGACCTCATACCCGCCTGCGTCCATAACCTTAAGGTCAGCCAATATTTTTAGGCCAGGAAAGGCTTCTTTCATCGCTTTTACCGCGTGCAGCCCTTCATTAATGATCACAGGAGTACCGATCTCCACCACATCTATATAAGATTCAACCTCTTTTACCAGTGCAATGCCTTGTGGAATGTCCACCAGATCCAGTGCCAATTGCAGTTCCATTCTTCTGTTCGCTCCTTTAATCGTTTTGAAGTCAGATTCATTGTACTTGCCGTCTCTTTAGAATGTAAGTACGCACTTTTTCGGAACGCAGTACCCATGAGGTAAGGCAGTTACCAGAAGGGAACCAGGGAAAAGCACCTGCAAGGCCGCTGTATATTAATCAACTTCGTTATATACTATTTTGAAAACGGCGTCATAAAATAGCTCTATCAGCCATTGTAAATAAGGAGCCGAGGAGGATTAGACATGTCCAATGAGCGTTTGTTAATCATTAATGCAGATGATTTCGGAATGTGTCATTCAACAAATCACGCTATAAGCAAGCTGCTGGCTGACGGTGTCACGGCTTCGACAAGTCTGATGGTGACTTGCCCCTGGGTGCTGGAAGCCGCCGCTTTCTTGAAACAGAACCCGAATGCGGATGTGGGGATCCATACTACATTCACGAGTGAATGGCAGCATTACAAATGGGGGCCGTTGAATACGCAGTTGTCAACCTTGACGGATCAGTTCGGATATTTTCCGGCAGATACAGCGACTGTTGTCGCGAATGCCGCCCCTGAAGAGATTCGCGAGGAAGCGGCCGCACAAATTGAATTCGCTCTGCGTTTGGGAATAGACCTTACTCACGTGGACAATCATATGGGCTCGGTATATCATGTCACTGAAATTCTGCTTGATCTGTGCGAGACATACCGGCTCCCGCTGCGGTTTTCCAAGCTAAGCGGCATGTTCTTGCAGCATCCCCGGCATAATGAGATGGTGAAGCTCGCGGAAGAGAAGGGCGTGCTGCTTCTCGATCACTTTGAAATGCTTCCTTTTTCCTCAGAAGCTGGGGAGAAGGTCCCTTATGCTTTTACGAAGGAAGCGGCAATTCATGTGATTAAAAATTTAAAGCCTGGCTTGACAGAGCTGGTTTTTCATCCATCCCGGGATACCCGGGAGTTAAAAGCAATCACGGACACATGGCCTATTCGCCGTTATGAATATGATTTGTTCCGTGATAAAGACATTATCCGGTTATTGCGGAAAGAGGATATTCGCGTGGCCACTTGGCGGGAAATTCGCGATAGACAGCGCTCGATGCAGTCCACATGAAAAAAAATAACCGGACCGGCAAGGATAAGCCCCTTTCCCGGTCCGGTTGATTTTTCAATCCGGCTGCAATAGGTATGTTGGAATTTTCATTATTCGACCTGGTTCAGATGCTGTTGGTGTTGTGTTCCCCAGTCCGCCATTTCATCCAATAGCTGCCTGACCGTCAGGCCGTACTTGGTAAAAGAATATTCGACCTTGGGCGGGACCTGGGAATGCACTTCCCGATGAATAATACCGTCCTCTTCAAGCTCGCGCAGCTGCTGGGTCAGCATTTTCTGGGTAATACCCGGCATATCCCGCCGTAATTCGCCGAATCTTTTGGCGCCATCTGTCAGATGGCAGAGAATAACCGGCTTCCATTTTCCTCCGATCACCTTAAGCGTGAGCTCTACCGCTGTTTTGAATTGTTGGTCCCCCATATCCTCCGGCCCCTTCAAAATCCTGATCATTATATTGTATACGAGGCCGTTGCAAAAATCCATTGCTGCGCATGATATCGTCCCGGATCAGTTGTCTGCGTGCTCTTCATACAGCCGTATGATCTCGAGCATCACTTCGGTTGCCTGTACCATGACATCGGCGGAGATAAATTCATATTTGCCGTGATAGTTTTCGCCGCCTGTGAAAATGTTGGGCGTCGGCAGCCCCATATAGGAGAGCTGGGAACCGTCCGTGCCGCCGCGAATGGGCTTGATTTCAGGTTCAATGTTCAAGTTGGTCATCGCCTGCTCCGCGATCTCCACAATATGCTTCACCGGCTCGATTTTTTCCCGCATGTTGAAGTATTGATCCTTGATCTCCAGCAGAACGCGTTCTTGCCCATAGACGGAGCGGGCCTCCTCTACGATTTCGGTCAACCGGGCTTTGCGGTTCTCAAACTGTTCCCGGTCAAAGTCCCGGATCAGGTAGTGCATTCGGGTCCGCTCAATATCTCCCTGAATCGACATCAGGTGGTAGAAGCCCTCGTATCCCTCCGTATGTTCCGGAGCCTCCATTGGAGGGAGCTTGGTATGGATAAACATCGCGATTTTGGCGGCATTCACCATCTTGTTCTTGGCTGTTCCGGGATGGATATTGACACCCAGGCAGGTGATTTTGGCCGCTGCGGCGTTAAAGCTTTCATATTCCAGCTCGCCAAGCGGGCCTCCGTCCATCGTGTACGCGTATTCCGCGCCGAAGGCGGCGACGTCAAAACGCTGCGGCCCTCTGCCGATTTCTTCATCGGGAGTAAAAGCGACGCGGATTTTGCCATGCTTGATTTCCGGATGGCGGATCAGGTAATCCATCGCTGTCATAATTTCGGCAATACCGGCCTTATTATCTGCTCCCAAAAGCGTAGTGCCATCTGTGGTGACCAAGGTGTGTCCTTTATAGCGGGACAAGCTTGGGAAATCCCGGGGGGACAAAATGACTTGCTCCTGCTCACTCAGCACAATATCCTGCCCATCGTAGTTTTCCACCACTTGCGGACGGACGTTCGCACCCGTAACCTCCGTCGCCGTGTCCAGATGAGCCAAAAAGCCGATGACCGGTACGGATTTGTCCGTATTGGAGGGCAGGGTGGCCATCACGTAGCCGTTCTCGTCCACGCTCACCTCCTGCATGCCTATGGCATTCAGCTCCTCCACGAGCATGCGCGCAAGGGTCATCTGACCGGGTGTCGAGGGGCAAGCATCATTCTCCTCGTTGGATTGTGTATCGACCTGAGCATAGGTGCTCAAGCGTTGAATCAGCTCTTGTTTCATAGATTCAAACTCCTTTCAAAAGGCTTATTTTGCTGATCCTAGTTTAACATGATGGGTATCGCTTTTTCTAAGTCGTAATTTTCATGTGTTTGAAAAGGGAACATATGTGCTATAATATCAGCTTATATGACAAAACCACTAAGGGAAATGCCTCGGAGGTAAGAGATGTCCACATTCAAACAATTGTTTACACTTGAATTTCTGGAAAATACGGCGGCGGTGTTCCGCACAGTCTACCCGTCCTTTGACGAAGGCCGCTTCGTAGAGCATGTCCAGGACGGAGAATGGGAGCAGGAGGAGTTCAAGCAGCGCATCCGCCATATTGCCCGCGCGCTGACGGAGGTGCTGCCGCCATCCTATCCGGAAGCGCTGGATATATTATGTGCGGCAGCACCTGATTGTAAAGGAGTCGAATATATTTTCTTTCCGGATTTTGTAGAGCTGAACGGGCTTGAGCATGAGGATCTCTCCCTGGAGGCGCTGAAGCTGCTCACCCGGTACTCGACCTCCGAGTTTGCGATTCGCGCCTTTATCGGGCGCAACCCGGAGGGGGTCATGAACCGTATGCGCATATGGGCGACGGACGGCTCGGAGCATGTGCGGCGGCTTGCAAGTGAAGGCTGCAGGCCCCGTTTGCCATGGGGAGGACAACTGAAGCAATTCATTACCGACCCAACCCCGGTCATTGAGTTGCTGGAGCTGTTGAAGAGAGACCCTTCCCTGTATGTGCGCAAAAGCGTAGCCAATAACCTGAACGATATTGCCAAGGATCACCCGGAACTGGTGTTGAACATCGCCCGTGCGTGGAAAGGGGAGCACCCTGACACGGACTGGATTGTCCGGCATGGCTGCCGCACCTTGCTCAAGAAAGGCGACCCGCAGGTGCTTGAGCTGTTTGGACTGCAAAGAGCGGATGGAGTGGAGATTCGTGATCTGCACCTTGCGCGGCCATCGATGACGGAAGGGGAGGAGCTGGAATTTTCGTTTACCGTATTCAACCCTGCCGGGCAGCCGCAGCAGCTCCGGATTGAATACGACGTCCTTTATATGAAAGCGAACGGAAGGCTTGCACCCAAGCGCTTCAAGCTTTCGGAAAAGGAATATCCTCCCGGAACCAGCCTGGTTTCCAGGCGTCATGCGATCAAGCCGATCACCACGCGGAAGCACTACCCCGGCATGCATGGGTTGGATATTATCGTAAACGGCGTAAAGCAGGCGTCGGCTGAATTCGAGCTGATCATTCCATAACCGCCTTATCCATTCAGCGCCCACACGGACACACTGCGCCCGTTTACCGGAAACTCTGCCCATCCGTTCTGGTCAATTCTGATGCTGTCATTCCGGTTGCCCGTCAGGTCGGTCCATATTTCACCTGCTCTGTTCTGGCTGACACGCATCCGCTTCTTTCCGTCTTTGCCGTTGGATATGACGACAGCCAGGCCGGAGTTTCTGATCTCAGGCGTTCCTAATCTTACCCAGCCGATGGTGTTGGGGTGATCGAAATAATCCTGCTGATCACCGTAGGCTTTCTCATAACGGGCATAGAGCAGAGGATCGATCTTATCCTGCTTGCCTTTGACAGGCTTCTCTCCGCCAATTCCGTAATAATCACCGTAGAACACACAGGGATATCCGTCTTTCCGCAGCAGCACCAGAGCATAAGCGATCTGTTTAAACCAGTCCTCCACCCAGGATTCCAGCGCCCCATTCGGCTGGGAGTCGTGATTGTCCACAAAGGTGACGGAGTTGAGGGGATGGGTGCCGACCAGTGTATCCTTGAAAATCGTGGACAGGTCAAAATCGCTTCCGGCCAGAGAAGCCCTGTGCAGCTTGTAATGAAGGGCCACGTCAAACAGATCGATTTTATAGTTGACGGCCTCCAGGAACTTCTGGCAGGCCTTTAGATCGGGTTTCCAGAACTCGCCTACAATGTAGAAGTCCTGTCCGGACTTCTTGATCATCTCCACCGCAAACTCGCGGATAAAATCGTGGTTGATATGCTTGATGGCATCCAGCCGGAACCCGTTGCATTGCAGCGTATCGATGAGCCATTTGCCCCACCGGATCATCTCTTCCCGTACAGCCGGGTTGTCGTAATCGATGTTGGCGAACATCAAATAATCGTAGTTGCCGAATTCATCGTCCACATTTCCATTCCACTGCTTGTTCTTGCCCAATATACGGTAAATGCCTGTCTTGTTCCGGCTGGCATCATAGTCGGTTCCATTGAAATGCTCGAAATTCCATTTAAACGCCGAATACCGGTCCCCACGGCCCTGGAAGGTAAACTTCGTCCAGCCTTTAATATCAAAGGGCTTGGAAATGACCTCGTTGCGGTTATTCGGATTCACCTCAACCACCTTGAATAGCTCGGTTTCATCCGCCCCCGCTTTATGGTTCATGACCAGGTCGACATAGACGGACAGACCGTGTTTGAGACAGGCGGCCATAACATTCAGCAGTTCGTTCTTGGTGCCGTATTTGGTCCTGACTGCCCCCTTCTGGTCAAATTCACCGAGGTCGTACAGATCATATACACCGTAGCCCGTATCGTCCGGAGATTGCCCTTTGGTTACAGGGGGAATCCACAAGGCATCTATCCCTATTTGCTTCAGTTTGGGTACAAGCTCAGTCAGCCGCTGCCAATGCTTCCCGTCAGCCTCTACATGCCATTCAAAAAACTGCATCATCGTATGATTTCTTTTCATGCAGGTCCCTCCCTTTGCTCTTATATAACAAGTTACCCATCAAGCAAGGCAGGCTAAACTCTTCTGCCAACAAAGAGCGTACAAAACAGCAGATGAATGGGAGCGGGCAGATGCGTTTATTTTACTGGAATGTGATACAATACAAGAGGTTGTTCAAAAAGTCATCTTTTGATCACGAAGTAAGTCAGGAAGCGGATTCGACATCGAATCTTGAATTCAGCCGGGCCTAAGCAGATGCTTCCGAAGCATGTTTCCTACGGAAACATTTCAGGTGCTCACGTACCAAAACGTACGCTCCGCTCCTCAGTCCCTAGCTTCATCCAACCTTCTCGGTGCTGAAAACCTGACTTTTTGAACACGCACTACAAGCATCGCGTGGTCATTAAAGTTAAAGCTGAACCTGTGCTTAAACGGTAAACTTTTGTGGAAAAATATAGATATCTGACAAGCTTAAGGAGGTGACCCGGAGAGCAGAAGCATTCTGCCTGGGCATGATGGAAGCAGCCGAACAGCCATTACTGAAATACTGCAATTATTGTAAGGAATACAAACCATTGGCCGGATTCCAACGCAGAACCGGCCGTAAAGCAGGCCCGCTGTCACGGCGGGGGGCATGTCTGGACTGCAGGCGCCGCAAGCAGCAGCCTGCCGGCAAAGCTTCACCTGGCAGGCTACAAACAGAAGCGGCCGAAGCCGTAACGAAGCCTTCTGCCTCAGGACACGGCGCTGCTCGTGTTCATGGCAAGCCGGCTGCCCGTGCGCTTCCGGTTCACTCGGAGAGACGGCAGCTCTCCTCCAAGGGTGGACAAACACAATTGGACCCCAGGGACCCGAAGGCATTGCGTCCAAACCGCAACGGAATGATCCGTCTGCGCGGCAAAACGGACAAAGGGCGGCGCTGGCACCAGGAGATCGACCAGGAGCTGGCGGCAACTTTGGTGAGGGAGGGTATGGCGGTGGTGGTCAATCGCTCCACGATCCGGCGTTTATACACGAACCGGGAATTCCGCCGCTATATCATGATGAGGGACAAATACACCTGTTATTTCTGCGGCGAATACGGCGACACGCTGGATCATCTTCTTCCCCGTGCCAAAGGCGGCCATACGACCCCCGTGAACTGTGTCTGCGCGTGCAATGAGTGCAACCAGTCCAAGGCCGACCGCGATGCGGATGAATTCATACAGGCGAGGGCATTGGACTAGCATGATCCAAATAACCTGATAAAAAAGCTTCCGTTCATGGTGAACAGGAAGCTTTATTTGTTCTATACGCCCGCGAATCAGTACATCTCCACCTCAAGGCCGGCTTCCTTCCAGGCTGCCGTTCCGCCTTCTATGTAAGCCACATTGGTGAAGCCCATCTGTTTCAGCAGATAAGCAGCCAGGGCAGCTTGGCCGCCTGCGCCGCAGGTGGTCAGAACGGGACGGTTGCGGTCCGCCAAACGCTCATCGCGCAGGTTTTGCGGCAGCTCCAGATCCGCGCGGATCGGAAGCATGCCGAGCGAAATGTTCGCGCTTCCGCGAATCAGGCCGCATGCACCCGCATCAGTGGCATCCTGAACGTCAATGACGAAGGTCTCCGGATTTTCTTCAATCATCTTCTTCGCTTCCTGGGAGCTTACACCTTTCACATTTGCCTGTGCTTGCTTGAGCATATCCATAAATGTCAGAGCCATTTCTTGTAGCCTCCAATTTCGATAGGATTTGGTTTTCACTTCAGCTGGTCTTTCCGGGTCATCGGAATGGCCTGCTGTATAATATTACCCACTAATGATATCTAATGATCACCAGCTTCGTCAAAAAAACAGCCTTTTCATATAAAATGTTGGGAATATTTCGGATATATCCGGCGCTTTCATGAAAATTAAGGCATAATTTATAAGATTTTTATATAAAACTAAAAATTTTTTCGACGCTGGGCTTGTGAAAGGTGTAATATAGAGCTATAGGATTCCGTTTCGGCCTGTTTGATTCACGAACATGAAATGCGTGGTCATTGCAGCAGCAAAAACACCGAAGACCGAGGCAAGGCACCCATACATTCATCCGGCCCCGTCCGATAAGAAGACGCTTTTGGGCGGCGCGGGTTTTTTCAATATGTCATGGATTTTGTTTGACCGGGATTCGTTGAGCCGTTTATTGCAAGCAGGTAACGAGAGAGGAATGGACTTCTATTTTTAGAGTAAAGGAGGACGTTCACGTCATGTCAGAAAATCAACAAGAGGTGGCAGCTACACAGGAAGCTACTATGGAGTCCCGCGATGTGCTGGACCAATTGATGAAGCCGGAGGTTCAACAATCGTTGACCGTTCTGGTAGAAAATCTGCCAAAGCTGACCGAGATGGTCACAGTTATGACTGGCGCCTATGATGTAGCGCGCAGCCTCGCAACAGACCCTGTATTTATCGGGGATATGAAAAACTCCATGACCGAGTTTGTGAAGCCTGTAACAGAATCGGCCAAAGGCATTGCTTCCGCTGCTATTGAAGCGGGTGACCGTGTGCAAACCGAGTCTGGAACGGTCGGGCTGTTTGCTATGCTTAAAATGCTCAAGGACCCGAATGTGCAAAAGGGCTTGCGTTATGCACAGGCTTTCTTTGACGTTTTAAACGAGCGCCAGGCGCAAAATAAATAACAGCTGACTAATCGTTAGGTAACAGGTAGAACAAGAACGGAGGATGGACATGTCGAAGCAAATATTGATTCTTGGCGGTGGATACGGTGGCTTGCTGGCCGCTTTGACGGCTCGTGAACATATGAGCCCGCAGGAAGCTACGATTACTGTAGTTAACCGCTATGCGACACACCAAATTATTACTGAACTGCACCGGCTGGCTGCAGGCACCATCAGCGAGAAAGCTGTGGCTCTGCCGCTGGAGAAGCTGCTGCGCAACAAGAATATCACCCTGAAGGTGGATACGGTAAGCGAAATCAAGCCTGCGGAGCAAAAAGTAGCTCTGGCAAGCGGTGCAACGCTCAGCTATGATGCGCTTGTTATCGCCCTGGGCAGCCAAACCGCCTATTTCGGAATTCCGGGACTGGAGCAGTACAGCCTGACGCTGAAATCTGTGGATGAAGCGAACAAAATTCGTGCGCATGTGGAAGCACGTCTGGATGCTTACAAGAAATCCGGCAATCCGGCGGATGCCACCATCGTCATCGGCGGCGGCGGTCTGACAGGGGTCGAGCTGGTCGGCGAATATGCGGATAAGCTGCCTGAAGTATGCCGTGCGAAAGGCATCAACTACAATGATATCAAACTGTACTGCGTTGAAGCGGGTCCTTCCATTCTGGCAGGCTTTGCCCAGCCGTTGGTTGACCGTGCGGTAACCAGTCTGGAAAAACGCGGCGTTGAGTTTATCACCGGCGTTGCAATCACAGAAATGAAGGCTGACGAAGTTCTTCTGAAAGACGGACGTGCCATCAAGACGAGCACCCTGATCTGGACGGGCGGCGTTCAAGGCAATGTACTGGTAGGAGCATCCGGTATCGACGTGGATCGCGGACGCGCTACAGTTACTGGCACACTGCAGTCCACTTCCCACGAAAACATCTTCCTCGCTGGCGACAGCGCGGTTGTATTCCCTGGTGAAGGACAGCGTCCATACCCTCCAACGGCACAGCTGGCTTGGCAGATGGGCGAGACGGTTGGCTACAACATTTTCGCATTGTTCAATGGGCATCAAATGGAAGCCTTCACCCCTGTATTCTCCGGAACGCTGGGAAGCCTGGGCAGAACGGACGCCATCGGTACCGTGGGTGCGAACCAGACCCAACTGAAAGGCGCAGTAGCGACCTTGATGAAGGAAGGAAGCAACATACGCTACCTGTCCCACATCAAAGGTTTGTTTGCATTGGCCTATTAAAATTTAATCTTTATTCAGGGAACCCGCATCTGTTTCAGGATGCGGGTTCCCTTTTTTAATACGCTGTTAAGTGTCGCGAGAGTGCAGGAACTGGATTTAATAGTGTGAATATGGTACGCTTTAACAAGCGAATATTTATTTTCTACGGAGGAACCGTGCCTAATTTTTATTAAGCATGGTTTTTTTATTGGAGGGGTTAGAACATTGGAATATTCGGTGGAAAGTATCTCGGAACAAATAAGGAACAGGGTTGATGCGAGGTTTCCAGTATTGTTGGCTAATTTAGCAGAAGAGCTGGCATATGACTTCATGTTTGCGCCTAAATATAAAATCACTCACAGCTATGATCCTCTATGGGATTGTTCGGGCATGCTGACTCAGACCAATGAATCATTTTCAATGGATGATTATGATAGTGTTGAAGACTTTTTTGATGAGTATACAGGTCAATCTACAGCCAGCTATATAAGCGGCATCGGTTTTTTACATAATAGATTTGAGGGAAAGTACGAAGATATGATCAGAGAATTTGTTTTTGAATGCTACGTTGAGGTTCTGTCTGAAATAGATGCTAACTTGCTTGTTCAACAGTTGTTGGAAAATGGACATGATATCAAGGAAGTAGATACAAATGACATTGTACAGGCGGTCACGGATCATGAACTTTTTGAAGAGCCATTCTGGTATCATTACGAAATTATTGAGCGTGTGAAGCCGCTTAGTCTCAAAAAGATGATTGCTCGTGGTAAAAATGAAGCTATAAAAAAATATCACCATCAATTGGTAAAAAGGGTGGAAGAAGAGCAGAAAATAAGTTTTGAAAAGAGAGCTGCACAGAAACTTTGGAATAAAATTCAGAAACTATTCAGATTGCAAAAGGGATATCCACTCCCAAAAATTGAAATGAAGGATTATGAAATGTTTCAGGAATTTTTGGACCATAACCGGGTATCGATCGAAGAAAGGATCATGTTAGCTAAATATAAGGGCGATAGATTTTCCAACAAAGTGTGCATGTGTTTAAGGAATGAACAAGGGCCGGAGTGAGAAATTCACTCCGGCCTTTGCCGTCTGAAAATAATTAATTGATATTATCCAGTTTGTTGCCGTCATTTTTATCGTAGACGGTTCCGCTAATATCGGCATCGCTGTATTCGTCCTCAATAGCTTCTACGACACCATCCTTGAAGTCGTTACGATGGGAAGTGCTCAGACTATTCCAGTCGTCCTTGTTAACGTAGACTTTTACGGTTACTTTGTCTTCGTCACCGGTCAGTTTGATGTCGAATTTAACATTTTTCCAGTTAGCGAAATCATCCTGGATGTCATCCTCAAGGTCGCTAATGTCCACACCGGAGGACTTCTCGCTCAGCGATGCGGTGCCCGAGCTTCTTACGGAGATGTCAGCCAAGGTGCTTCCACCGTCGTCATCACGTACGGAACCGGAGATCGAGGCATCTTTGTATTTGTCACGGATATCGTCAACCATGTCCTGGATCAGATTGGTTTTCTTGCTGCTGGACAATTTGTTCCATCCAGTCTTGGACACATTTACACGAAGTGTAACTTTGTCGGAGTTACCGCTTAATTTAATCTCGGCCTTCGTGCTTTCATAATTGCCGTAATCATCATTCAGGTCATCTTCCAGATCGCCGAGGCTGGAGCTGTTGTTATTCTTGGTGTTATTGTCAATCTGTGTTTGCAGAGCTGCTTTGTCCTTTTGCAGCTGGGCAATGGTGGCATCCTTGGTTGCTGCTTCGGACTTGGCCGTAGCAAGCTGCTGGTTCAAGGAATTGATTTGGTTGTTCAGTGCTGTAATCGTAGATGGATCCACCGGAGCCTGATTATCCTCAATCACAACGCGTTTGTTGTTACCGTCCCAGGTAACTTTCTTATCCAGAGCTGTACCAACCATGCGAAGCGGCAGGTAAGTCGTTCCATTAATCATGAAAGGCTCTGTGGATGCGTCAGACGGCACTGTGTTGCCGTTGTAAACGATGGCAATGTTGTTATACACCGCTTTGATGGTTTTGGTAGCTTGTGCGGCATATGTAGGCTGCGTTAATAGCGCTCCGGATACGGCCAAGGCCGACACCGCGGCAATAATGACGGGTTTCTTGAATTTCATGCGTTTGTCTGCTCCTTTTTCTTAAAATGGATGTCCGCTGACGGAGCGGAAGACCCGATTCCCAATCCAGCAAAGGATGGGTAACGGTAAACATACTACTAGAGTAACATTATTAAAAGAAAGAAAACAACATCAGTAATGTAACCTGTTGCCAAAATCTTTCTTCTACATGTTAGACGCATCAAGGCAGTAATAGGTTGCTGTTCAAAGCATAATTTTAATTTTTTTTCGGAAAAATCTCCCCTTCACCAAGTCTGGATTCCCCCCCCCAGAGATTTTAACAATTTTCAAAAAACGTTGGCATAATAGTTGACATAATAAAACAAAGGTTTTAATATTCGATAATGATAATCATTATCATTAAAAATATGCGTATGGAGGTGTCCCAATAAACATAGGAGATTGCAGACGTATTTTTCTAAAATCTTGATTTTCGAATGGGAGGAAATGCAAAAAAACGTTAAACATTATTAAAATTAAAGGAGCTTGATTGAAATTGGGGAAAATATATATAGATAAATGCAATAAAATGGTTAAAATGATTGCCGTTGCATCTTTGCTGGTAAGCGGGCTGTCCGGGCTGAGGTCGGTTCATGCGGCAGGAGGAGGGAAACTGGAAGCACTGGGCAGCAGGATACTGCCAGCTAGCGGAAGCGGATTCATGCATTCTATTAAAGTAACGATTCCGGCATACACCGTGCTTGGGGGTGGAGACCAGCTGTACATCACGCTTCCCGGGGGAATGGATTTGTCGACAGACTCCAATGGCTATGTAATAGATCCTATGGATGACAGCGGTTCGAATCGGATATACATATTGGGCAGTTCCAATCCGCTCAGGGATTTAAACGGCTCAGCTCCGGGCGCACCTACCATCGAGGTGGTAAAAGCGGACGAGGATGGCTTCCTGCTGGAGATACCGGACAGAGGAGAGAGTTATACACTGGAGGAAGAGGCCTCCTTTCTGGTTCAGCTGGGTGATGTTACCTGGGAGGATATGGACGAGGGGCCGGTGGAGGTTGCGTTTACAGCTCCTGGTCATAGCGCTTTTCCGGCAGGTAAAGTCTCGATAGCTACAGTAGGCGGCGGCACGGTTGCGGTCACCGCTGGCTCCAAGAAAGGAACGGACAGTGATTACTCCTTCAGTCTCACTTTAAAGGAGGCATCCGCCGGGGCGCTTGAGCCGATGAATGAAAGCGTTAAAGTTAAATTGCCGGCAGGTTATAAATGGAACCTGAATGACAGTGTCCGAAAAGTGGAATATGGGTCGACTTATGGACAAGACATGTACTTCCGGCTCACCTCCACGGACGACGAACTGACGGTAGACGTTCTAGGCACGACCTGGGAGGATGAGGATGGAGACGGCAGTATGCAGCCCGTGGAAGTCACTGGGGCAACCTATGAGATGAGCAAATGGACTTTGAGCGGTTTAAAATTTACATTAACCAAGCCTGAAAATGCTGCTGACGGAAATATAACAGCCCAAATTAGCGGTGAAGCCGATCTGGATGTAACGGAACTGGTTGTAGGCAGACATGCGCAGTACGGGGTTACGGTGAGTGCGGAAGCGGAGCAGCTGCCTACCCTCTATTCTGGACGTAAGGAACAGCGGATTTCAGACATTCTCATAAAAGAAGCGCTGTATGGAACGCTGCCCGCAGGCCGTACCCTCACCTTAACTCTTCCCGAAGGTGTGGCGTTTCAGCCGGTTTATGCGGGCAGTTCGGAAAGTCCCGCCGGAGAAACCGAGAATAAGGAGGATTTGGAGCTTGCATTTGTTCGATATACCGGAACTGATGACCGGACAGCCGTATTTGAAATAACCAAAGCAACAACATCCAGTCCCGGGACGTTTTCGCTGCAGGAAATGGATGTCGTTACTGCGCCCGATTTTGCTGGAGATTTGACGATTGAAATTGGCGGCAGTGCAGGCGCCAAAGGAAGTGTTAAAGTTGCGGATGTTCATGCAGGGCTGGCCGTTTCGGCTGCTTCCGTTCCAGAGGTGACCATCGGACGATCAGGCCAGCAGGCTGCCGATTTCAGTCTGGCGGAAGCTGTTGCCGGCGGCTTGAAAGATGGCGAGCTGGTCACACTTACACTTCCTGAAGGAGTGACGTTTATAGCGACACCTACTGTTGATGTGTATCAAGGGGATTTGCAATTTGAACCGTTGAAGCTGTTAAATAACGGTCAGTCGATCGCTTTTACAATTACAGGCGAGAGTGATGAAATCACCACCCTTCAATTCAAGGATGTCATATTAACGATCGACCGGGCGGTTGCCGCAGGGGAAATCGAGTTGAAGGTGGCCCGGACGACCGAAGTGAGCAGCTACACGCCGTTTCATAATCTGGGGAAAGAAGTAAGGGTCCCGCTGGCGCAGGTGGCCACTCCGGCTGCGGAAGAGATCATAAGCCATTCCAGCTTTAAGGTCGGAGAAACGGTATACATGGTGAATGGTGCGGAAAAGACAGCGGACGTCGCGCCGTATATTCATGAAGGACGGACATATCTGGCGCTTCGTTATGTAGCCAATGCTCTTGATGTATCAGATAACAACGTGTTATGGGACGCCAAAACCCAAACCGTCACCTTAATCAAAGGGGAACGGATCGTACAACTGCAGGTTGGCAGCACTACAGCTTCCATTAATGGCGTTCAAATCTCATTAGATGTGCCCGTAACCATCAACAATGGAAGGGTGTTTCTTCCCCTACGGTCCACCTCTTTGAGTATGGGAGCTGCTGTAGAGTGGCATGACACATCCAGAGAAGCCAGAGTTGTCAAGAGTTCATGACTTATTCGCCGCCCGGTAAAGGAATGTTCTGATCTTATTTCAAAAAGTATGCAAAAAGTATGCATGAATTCGGTAATCGGGAGCATATTATTATAGGTCTATATACGCCAAGGGAGGGGATTCCCATGTATAAACGCCATGTTCCCGAGCCTATTCCGGAAGAAAATACGGAGGTGTGGTCCTGCACCAACAATGACTGCAACGGGTGGATGCGTACGGGGTTTACGTTCAGCGGTGAGCCAAGCTGTCCTTTATGTGACTCGTCCATGAGTCAGGAGATCAGAATGCTGCCGATTTTGAATGCCGCAGGCAGCTCTTTCCCAGGCACACGCTCCTGACAGCGGGGTTGAATTGGCAGCAGGAGAGGAACACTATGCGAATTGCCGATTGCACCGTCAAATGATACTGTGCTAAATTGTAATTAATTATGTTAAGGAGGTGATGGTAGGTGAATTTCGAGATGGTGAACAACCGTATTAGCCAGCTCCCGATTGCGATGGCTGGCATTGTACATGCATTTTCCGTCAACGGGAGAAGTCTGTCCATTTTTAACTATACGGAAGTAACTATTGCGAGAAGACGCCTACCTTAACCGAACGGATTGCTTTATCCGAAAGGGCTGCGGGCATATTCCGAGGCCACTGAAAAAGTCCATTTGAAACGAAAGAGGTACAGCCCTCAAAAAAGTTGAGGAGGCTGTACCTCTTTTC